>CAZYCY010000040.1:0-11288 GCA_964646145.1 uncultured Thiotrichaceae bacterium | reverse complement strand
ATTCAATTATGATCGAACCATTTTCATGATCGGGGCTAACATTAAGCTATTATAAGCAAGCTCACTAACAGTTATGAATTTCCACTCAGATGTGATTTTGGCACAGCCAAAAAAAGCATGAGGCATCATCTTGACACCTCATGCTTTTCATTTGGGGTACGCCCTCACCAAAACTAAAGGCCAAGCCCTTTTGCCACACCGGCACCGTAAGCTGGGTCAGCTTTGCTGAAGTGTGCAATCTGACGTTGCTGAATGTTGCGTGGCACGCTCTGCATAGCGCCGACAATATTATCAATAAGCCGTTGCTGAGCGGCTGCATCCATCAAGCGAAACAGATCGCCAGCCTGTGCGTAGTGGTTACTGTCAACACGGTGGTCATAACGATCCGCATCGCCATCGATATGTAATGCCGGTTCGCTATAACCAGCATCATCCACTGCACCACCAAAACTGTTAGGTTCGTACACTGGTGCAGAGCCACCATTGCCATCAAAGCGAGTTTGCCCATCCCGTTGATAGGTATGCACTGGACAACGTGGCTTATTCACCTCCAACGCGCCATGATTAACACCGATGCGGTAGCGATGCGCATCTGGATACGCCTGTAAACGTGCCTGCAACATCTTGTCAGGCGAAGCACCAAAACCTGGTGGCAAATTACCGGGACCGAAAGCGGCTTGCTCGACTTCAGCAAAGTGGTTAATCGGATTACGATTAAGCTGCATCACGCCGACTTCAATTAACGGGTAGTCGGCATGTGGCCACACCTTGGTCAGATCAAACGGGTTGATGCTATAGTTTTCCGCTTCCAGCTCAGGCATAAGCTGTATATTCACTGACCACTTTATTTCATCCCCACGCTCGATTGCTTCATGAAGCTGCTGGCGATGGTAATCCGGATTGGCCGCCGCTGTTTTTGCCGCTTCTGCAACACTCATGTTCTTGATGCCTTGCATTGTCTTGAAGTGCCATTTCACCCAGTAACGTTCACCCTGATTATTCCACAAACTAAAGGTATGACTGCCAAAACCGTCCATATTCGCCAGCGTTGCCGGGATACCTCTATCCCCGAACAACCAGGTCACCTGATGCAACGATTCAGGGCTTAATGACCAGAAATCCCATTGCATTGTTGCATCACGTAAACCGGTTACTGGATGGCGTTTTTGTGAGTGGATGAAGTCAGGGAATTTACTGGGATCTTTGATAAAGAATACCGGGGTATTGTTTCCCACCAGATCCCAGTTTCCTTCCTCGGTATAAAATTTAACCGCAAAGCCACGCGGATCTCGCACCGTATCAGCCGAACCCAGCTCACCAGCTACAGTAGAAAAACGAACGAACAGCTCACATTCATTACCCACTTTGTCAAATAATTTGGCACGTGTGTATTTTGAAATATCACCGGTTACTGTAAATGTGCCGTAGGCACCGGCACCTTTTGCGTGTACCACACGTTCTGGCACTCGTTCACGGTTAAAATTCGCCAACTTCTCGAACAGGTGGACATCCTGCATCAGAACAGGCCCACGTGGTCCGGCAGTAATAGAATTTTGATTATCCGCTACTGGAATACCTGCCGCAGTCGTCATTACTGTTTTTTTATTGCTCATGATTTTCTCCCAAGATAATTTTTCAGTGTTTGCCATCACGTGACAGACAGTTATAACCGGGCTATTTGCCAAGCATGTGTAAACAATAAAGCAGAACGCTATATTGCTGAAATCGTTTAAATTGATTATATTAATAGGAAGATCCTATTAATGTATAATATAATAGCGAAATTGCTGAAATGTTATGAACCTTAGAGATCTTAAATACCTTGTTGCTGTAGCAGATAGCTGTCATTTCAGCCTGGCGGCCGAGCGCTGTTTTGTCAGCCAACCAACCTTGAGCGGTCAGATAAAAAAACTGGAAGCAGAGTTGGAGGTTACACTTTTTGAGCGCAGCAAGCGTTCTGTAGAAACGACACAAGCGGGGCAAGTAATTGTGACGCAGGCGCGACTGGTTTTAGAGCATGCCGAGACATTGCAACAGCTAGCGCAGTCATTTCAAGATCCGCTGGTCGGCTCACTACGTATGGGCATCATCCCAACCTTGAGCCCATACCTCATACCACTGCTGCTGCAACCACTGCAAAAGCAGTACCCGCAAATAAAACTGGTGATATCCGAAGAACTCACGGACACTTTGCTGACACGTCTGGCTAAACATGAAATTGATGCCGCCTTGCTAGCAACATCAATCAAGCACCAGGAATTTGAAAGTCTGCCTTTATTCGATGAACCATTCTGGCTGGCACACCCACGAAACCACCCACTTGCAAAAAAGCAGAAAATCACCCAGCAAGACCTTGATAACACAGACCTGCTGTTGCTGGCAGAAGGTCACTGCCTGGCAGAACAGGCAATGAGAGTATGTCACATTCACGAACGTAGCACTGGCGGTGATTTGGCAGACTTACGCGCTTCCAGTCTGGAAACATTACTGCATCTGGTAGCAGCAGGATTTGGCTGCACATTATTACCGGCACTGGCACTAAACACCGCTTCAGCAAGTGATAAAAATATTATGACCAGACCGCTACAACTGGCCGATACCTATCGCCAGATATCATTGGTGTATCGGCGTACTTTCCCCCGGCAAAAAGCGCTTGAAGCATTTGCAGAGCTTGTTTTAGATAATCTGCCTGACTCTGTAAATCTTTCGCTGCCACCCAGAAAAACATAACAATTTTTCTGATTAACCCGAATAATTCATGGGAATGCAGACTTCGTCATTAGGCTACCTCTAAAAATAGAAGTGTGCTTTAGGGAGCAGTGCCACAGGGATGTGGCGTTTACGAACCAAAGGATGGAATGCAGAAAATAGTGCATTTTTCACCTAAAAAGGAAGAGAATAGTAAGCTATTTGACGAGTTTTTTGGTGAGAAAGATGCTGTTTTATGCGTTTCATAAAGTGTGCTTCTATTTCTTAGAGATGTCCATTAGTTACTCGCCCATAAACTTCATCCAGCAAGGCGGCAACAATCAGGCTTCGCATATCCGGGTTAGACATAAAATCATTGACAATTTTTTCATTCCGCCCGTGGCGGGAGACAAAAGCTTGCATTGCCCTGGGTTCAAACACTACCTTGAATTTTTCTTTTGAACCGGCACGCGCCTGCTCCGCCAGTTTTTCATCCTGCGCCATATCGCCACTGATCTGATCAAACAGCAAGCGGTCTTGTTCGCTGAAATCCGTACCAAAGCGTTCATTGATAATTTGAATAATGGCTGACAACGGTGATTTATGCTCTTCGGGTAGTCCACCCGTGCCCACTTCAGTTGCACCATAGACGGCTCTGGTTTCCCCTACCGTCAGCGCGGCGCTACCTTCAAAGGTTTTATCATTACGATAGGACGACAGTTCAACATCGTCATCCAGATCCAGCAGACCGCCATTACTGCGGTAGGGTAATTTGGTCAACAGATAACGCCCGTAGGAATAATGCTTTTCCAGTGCCACATCCTGCCAGTCAATAATCTGACTTAAAAAGCTGTACAGACGCACATAACTTTGCAGACTACTTTTGAATTCTTCTCCTTCTTCGGTATATCGTTCTTCACCGACCGGCGCGGTATTATCCCTGAATGTTTGCTTATAACGTTCCACCGCAGGGTCAATCCATTTATTTAATTGCCCGTGATCACGCCTGGTCTGTTTCGCTTGTGGTTTGTAATAAACTTCTGCGAAGGCTTCTATTTCTTCACTGCGTAAAATACCAAACGACTGAATTCTTGCGTCCAGGGTGTACAGTTGATTCGGATCGGTGGGTTCTTCTATCTCGGTTTCTTCAAAATATGGCTTAAAGCTTTCCTTGATGTCATCAATTTCATTGGCAAAATCCAGCACGAAGGTATCCACCTTGCCCGGTGCAGTGCGGTTCAGACGTGACAATGTTTGTACGGCTTTCAAATCTTTTAACGGCTTGTCCACAAACATGGTATGCAGCAGCGGCTGATCAAAACCGGTCTGGTATTTTTCCGCCACGATCAAGGTGTGATACTCAGAAGATGCAAACCGCTCTGGCAGTTCCTTTTCACCAAAACCATTCATACCCGCTTCGGTATAAGTCGCTTCCTTCAAGTCAGGGTCTTCTACCGTGCCGGAAAAAGCCACCAGTGTTTTAATATCCTGATATCCCTTGTCTGCTATGTACTTGTCAAAAGCCTGCTTATAACGCACCGCATGAAGGCGTGAACGTGTCACCACCATTGCCTTGGCACTGCCACCAATCTTTTTACTGGTAAATCGGCGATAGTGTTCCACCATTATCTCGGTTTTTTGTGCAATGTTATGAGGGTACAATGACATAAAACGGGCAATGGCTCGCTTGGCTTTCTTTTCATCCACTTCCGGGTCATCATCAATCGCTTTTGATAATTTGTAGTAAGTTTTGTAGGTGGTGTAATACTTCAGTACATCATGAATAAAGCGTTCTTCAATCGCCTGACGCATGGAGTACAGATGGAATGGTCGTGGTTTACCGTCGGCATCTTCCACGCCAAACATTTCCAGTGTCTTGTGTTTAGGCGTGGCAGTGAAAGCATAAAAGCTGATGTTTTTCTGTTTGCCACGCTTCTTGATTTCAGCCAGAATTATATCTTCGCTACTGGGTTCTTCGGGTTGTTTACTGTCTTCCCCCTCCGCCGAGCTTAGTGCTTCTTCTTCGTTGTGCTTACCCAATGCCACACGCAGATTAGCAGCACTGCGTCCGCTCTGGCTACTGTGCGCTTCATCCACAATTACCGCAAAACGCTTGTCGCTAAAGTCGTCCACCTTGTCCAGAATAAAGGAAAACTTTTGCAGGGTGGTGATAATAATCTTAACGCCTGCATTCAGGGCATTAGCTAAATCAGCAGAAAATTTATCATCATCAATTTTTTCCACCACGCCCTGTTTATGCTCTACCTGATAGATATTATCCTGAAGCTGCTTGTCCAGATTACGGCGATCAGATATCACTACCACTGAACTAAAAATGGGCTGATCCTGTTCGTCGTGCAGACTGGCAAGCTGGTGCGCTGTCCACGAAATAGTATTGGTTTTACCTGAACCCGCGCTGTGCTGAATCAGATAATTTTCGCCAACGCCCACTGCTTTGGTACTAACCAACAACTTACGGGTGGCATTCAACTGGTGGTAGCGGGGGAATATTATAGCTTCCTTACGGGTCTTTTTGCCTGTCTCCAGATTAGTGCTTTCTTCAACCTGCAAGTGTATAAAACGGTGGATAATATCTAACCAGCTATCGCGCTGCCAGACCTCTTCCCACAGATAGCCGGTTTTATAACCTGACTGATAGTCGTGCTCTTCTGGATTACCCTTACCACCATGATTACCTTTATTGAAGGGCAGGAAGAAGGTGTTATTACCTGCCAGTCTGGTCGCCATATAAACTTCGTCAGTATCTACGGCAAAATGTACCAGCGCTCGTTTTTTGAACTGGATCAATGGGGTTTTGTTACCAGGCACACGGTCTTTTAAGTATTGGCGAATTGCATTGATAGACTTCTGCCCTGTAAATGCATTTTTCAATTCTACTGTCGCAATAGGCAAACCGTTTAACGACAACAACATGTCAATGGAATTCTTGCTATCCAGATCATAATAGATCTGTCGCATCACCGTCAGGCGGTTCTGCTGGTAAAGCTTTTCGGTTTCAGTATTTAAGCCAGTAGCAGGTTTAAAGTAAGCCAGATGGAGTGTTTGCCCGCGATCACGCACACCATTTCGCACCACATCCAGCAAACCTCGGCTATCACATTCCGATGCTATGCGTGCGACCACGGCTTTATCTACATTGCCACCATAGCTGGTAGCCAGCTTGTCCCAGGTATCGGGTTGGGTCTCTTTGATAAAAGCCAATAAGGTTTCACTGTCCAGCGCCAACGCAGCATCAAACTGCACATTACTGGCTTTTTCGTAACCAGCATAATCAACTAACCATGCTTCAATCGCCGCTTCAAAATCTCGTTCGGTAGTAGCTGGCATATTTAATTAGCACCTGTCATGGGTTCAGCCCAACCCTTATGGGTTAATACATTCACTGCAATGCCAATCTGTCTTTCTGTAAAATGTTTTTTACGTGAATTCCATGCATAGGTATGTTTTACAACTTCATCCACCGAAGCTGCTTTTTCATATTTCATTACCCAATGTACGGTAGCCAACAGCTCAAGACCAAACGGGGTTTCAAAACCTTCCACCAGTTCATTTACCTGCTGAAAGCGTTCACGGGTTTTGGAATGTGTAGATAAAAATTCAGTTGCATCGTCTATAGCACCCGGCACTATTTCCAATGGTTTCGTTGGATCATCTCCACCATCGGCATATCCAGAAACCATATGCCCTTCAATAGCATTAAGCACATGACGTAAATTCTTCGCATACGGACCGTAAGGTGCCTTTTCATATTGAAGACGCAAAGGCTCTCCCGCTTCCTGCATAAAGTACATCAACTTATGCACTTCCAGAAGACTAACAAATGGATCAAGCAAACCACGTAGATAACGATCAATTAATTCCACAAGGGCAGCACGTCCCTTAGTCATCTTCGGCACTTCACGATTACGAACCATTTTATCAGCGGCAGGTGCACCTTTAGGTTCAAAAACGATAACACGAACATCTTGCACATTCTCAAATGCCTGTTCAATTCGTGTACGTACATCAGACCATTCCAAGCCACCCAACCCACTGCCCAATGGTGGTAAGGCTATAGATTTAATATTATTTTCCTGTATCACTCGCAATAAATCTTCAAGCCCGGCATCAATATCTTCCATACGACTTTTACCACGCCAATGACGTTTGGTAGGAAAGTTAACAATATAACGTGGATTAGTCAGACCACCCATATCATACACAAACATCCGACCGGGCTTAACTTCTTCCTGCTTACAAGCAGTGGCATAAGCCTTGAAGTTTTCGGGATATGACTTCTTGAATTGCAAAGCAATACCACGCCCCATTACACCAATACAATTCACCGTATTAACAATGGCTTCTGCATCTTCCGCCAATAGGTCGCCCGTTTTATATTCAATCATTGTATGCCCCTTCTCAGTAGTACCAGTCACGTTTAACGTCTACTACAGGTGTATGCGCCGCCCCTGACAGGGTATGCATAACATTAGTATAAACATTTGCGTTATTAACACCAATTCGCTCAACTAAATGCCAAGGAAAATTATTTTCCAGTAAAAATTCTGCCTGCTTGCCTTCCTTACAACCCTGCCAATTTATAGCTTGTACAGCCATCCAATTAATCTCACCCAACTGCGCCAAATCATTCCTGTCTTCAAAAAATCGTGACCCTGCATTGGACAAGGTAAATGCCCACCGCTGTCCGTTTGCTACTGACCAATCTACCACGGCTTGCAAATCTGCCTGTAAATGGATAATAGGTTGCTGCCCACCCTTATAGCCTAAATCTGGATGATTTCCCCTGGAAATCAAATACAACATAATTGAACGTGGGCAAAAATAGAAAGGCACACAATCCCCGACATAAAGCTCTGGATAACTATCAAGTATTAATTCTTCTAATCGCCGTTGCTTGATATTACTCATACCAATAGATGTACCCGGTGGCTTTCGTTTTTCTATTTCTGCATCACACCACAAACGCCCATCGGCAATAACAGATGCCAAACGATCCATGTGAATAATATGATAAATTTTTGGGTTTTCAGGAACCATTATTTAACCTGTCACCTTACCGGGCTCAATTATTAGGGTATCCAACTGGCTATTATCTTCATCATTTCTCACATCAATTTTGCCAGTGACAGCGGCGGATATTAAGGCGGTGCGACGTTCTTTTAGTAATTCAACGGCATGTTCAGATTTACCGATTAACAATAAAAGCTTCTTAAGATTCATGTCTATGTGACTTACTAAATCTTCTTGTTCTTCTATTGCAGGCAATAATACGTGTATAGAAAGATAATCTTCTTTTGCAATATTTTGCATACTACTACTTGCACCTTCTGCATAATTTGATATCTCATCCCTAAATCCTTCAATCATCATAAAATAACTAATAAACTTAGAACTTTGTACTGCATCATTAAAAAATACTGTTTGCCATAATCGGTCTGGTAAATATAAATTTCCAAGATCAGATTCAACTAAAGCACTTGCACCCACAAGGTCAGGCGTATTCATCCTGCTTATAATAATTGCATCTTTTCTAACCGGGCACTTTACACGATTATATTCTTCTTCAAATACAGCCTTATTTTCTTTACTGCGAAATTTTCTCGTGTAAACACAGCTTGTTTTCAAAACGCCTATTTCATCTTCTTCCGCAGGTATATCAGTTGCATTGACGCTAACGCCAGATTCAAGCTTACTGATTAGGTATTTAAGTTTCTTAACTTCCCAATGCTCAGGAATTTCTCCCAACCATTCAACCCCACTGTCTTTCATTTTTACATTGGGGTTTAGCCCTTTGGTGACGGCATGGGAAATGACCGCCTGACGTTTTTCCTGTAGCAGCTTGATTAGTTGTTCTTGCTTTTCAATCAGGCGGTCTATTTTTTGGGTTTCACGGTAAAGGAAGCTGGCGATTTGTTTTCGTTCAACCTTAGGGGGCAATGGAATCTTAAAGCCGTTAAGATTGCCAACAGTTAATTGATTAATTGTAGATGTAAGGAATGATGAAGATTGAAATTCAAATAGTGTTGAATTGAAAACAAATGACAAATAACTATTATGCTGGCTTCTAAAAATCGTCATAAATGCACCAAATGTTAGCCCTTCTGAACCATACCCGATTACCGCGTTTTTTCCAATTAGATCCCTGCTCCCGTTTCTTGAACAAATAAGAATATCACCAGCAACTGTTTTTAATTTTTCTGGAATTATTTTATTCACATAAACATTACTATCAAATGTTATTTTCTTATTCTGTACATTAGATGAACGCAAGACTAATATCCCTTGCCCTTCATCAACCACATCATCAGGTGAATACGTAAGACCAATAAACGACCGCCCAAGATATTTTAGTTTTTTAATTTCCCAGTGTTCAGGGATACTTTTTAACCATTCAATCTCACTATCCTTATATTCAGAATAAGCAGGGTAAGTCATACATGTACTTCCTGTAGCATCTGCATAATTTCAGAACTAACCTTATCCAGATCAGCGTCTATTTCATCCAGTGAACGCGGCGGCGCATATTGGTAAAAATGACGGTTAAAGGGAATCTCATAACCCGTTTTAGTTTTGTCATAATCAATCCAGGCGTCAGGTACATGTGGAAGCACTGCGCACTTGAAATAGTCGTCTATATCTTCTTTCAATGGCACATTTTCATAGTCACGCAGATCGGTATCTGGCTCTGGCTTGCCCTTATTGCTACCTGACTGAATAAGACATATATCGGCAGCATCATCTTTTTCGCTCAATGCCTGCCAAATGGTTTTCAGCATGGCAGCTTTAATGTCCAGACCTACTACTTTGAATGAAGCTTTTAATGCCTTGATAAAGACTTCGCGGTTTATGTACAGGTGATCCTGATCCAGTGTTTTGATGGCATGGATAATAGCGGACTGTTGTTCTTCTTTTTGTTTGGCAAAGGCTTTAGCGGTTTGCAGATTTTCAATGCGTTCATCACTTGCCTGAAAACTCAACTTTAGCGGGCGTTCCACGGTGATACGCTGATAGCCAAAATCACGGTTATCAAAAACTTTGCAGTATTCGCCGTCAATGTTTTCACCAAATATTCGGGTGATGTCGTTTATCTGCTGTTCGGATATCTGCTTGCGTTTGCTGCCCAAACTTTTACGCATAGGGGTATGAAAGTCCACTGCATTGATTAGCTGCACCTTGCCCTTACGCTCGGCGGTTTTCTGGTTGGTGACAATCCAGATATAGGTAGCAATGCCAGTGTTATAAAACATATCGGTAGGCAAAGCGATAATGGCTTCCAGCCAGTCGTTTTCAATAATCCAACGGCGTATTTCACTTTCGCCACTGCCTGCACTGCCGGTGAATAATGGCGAACCGTTTAATACCACTGCCAGACGGGAAATATCACCATTGGTATTAAATTTGGATATCATATGTTGCACGAACATCAACGAGCCATCGGAGATGCGGGGCAAGCCTGCACCGAAGCGCCCACGATAGCCCAGGGTACTGGCTTCGGCTTTTACTTCGGCTTCTACCTTTTTCCATTCCACGCCAAACGGTGGATTGGACAACAGGTAGTCAAATTCTTCATCGGGCAGACCGTCTTCGCTGAAGCTGTTACCGGGATGAATGTTTTTGGCGTTCTGCCCTTTAATCATCATGTCTGATTTACAGGTAGCATAACTTTCGTCATTTAGCTCTTGCCCATAGACTTCCAGATGGGCATCGGCATTCAATTCACGTAGGTATTCTTCGGCAACGCTTAACATACCGCCCGTGCCGCAGGCAGGGTCATACAGTTTGCGGATAGTGCCTTTTTTGGTTAGTGCGTCGCCGTCTTCCTGAAACAGCAGATTGACCATCAGGCGGATAACCTCACGCGGGGTAAAGTGTTCCCCTGCGGTTTCGTTGCTTTGTTCTGAAAAGCGACGGATCAGTTCTTCAAAGATACTGCCCATCTGGATATTACTGACGATATCTGGGTGCAGGTCGGCCTGTGCAAAACGACTGACCACCATATACAGCAGGTTGTCTTTGTCCAGTCTTGCCACCTGTTCGGGTAGCTTGAAACGTTCAATGAATATCTCACGGGCATCATCGGAAAAACCGTTGATCAGGTTGTTCAGATTGGCGGCGATATGGTCGGGGTCATCCAGCAGTTTTTCAAAGGTGAAGGCGCTGGTATTGTGAAAATTCTGCCCGGCTGCCATGTTCAACATGGTTTCGCGCATCTCGTGATCTACGCTTTTGGGCAGGGTTTTTAGCTGTTCCAGCACCTTATCCCTGGTCGGTTTCAGCACACAATCCAGACGGCGTAACACAGTAAAAGGCAATACCACCTTACCGTATTCAGATTGCTTGTAATTACCGCGCAGTATTTCTGCAATAGACCAGATAAAACTGACGTGTTCGCCGAAGTTGGTCATCTTTTACCCTTTTATAATTTTTAACTATTCAGCGTACTACCTTAGTAAGGATGCAGGTTGTTGATTTTTCAGGCTTCTGCAACATGGATGTTGCAGTAGAGCGTACACGGACGTATTTACAGCGTCCTGAAAAATCAACAACCTACATCCTTTTCTCGAATTACGCTGAGCAGT
>CAZYCY010000039.1:0-11376 GCA_964646145.1 uncultured Thiotrichaceae bacterium | reverse complement strand
AGATTCATCTTCACGAAAAGTGACACACGGATGTGTCGTTTACGCACCTAAGGATAGAATTAATAGAGATGCCCTTTAGCTAGTCACCTGGCTAACCACTAGATTTAGCCATTAAGATTTAAAATCGCGAGAGGAAACCAAGATGAACCAAGATTACTATAATGCTATCACTAAAATGGAAGAAGCTGGTGTTGATCCAGAATATATCCTGGGCTGGGAAGGCGGTTATGTTTTAAACCCACCTCGTGAAGAGCAGCGTGTAACAGACGCTTATGAAGCAGGTTATGACGATGGTAAAGAAAAAAATGCTGATAACTTCAGCAAATGGGCTAAATAAATTTATACAAAGGTAGCTGTTCGTTAAGCAGTGGCGGATAAATCGCCCTCTCTAATCAAAGCACAAAGTCTCTACATTTTGATAACTTTAGCCAAAAAAACCGATACAGGATATTTATGTATCGGCTTTTTTTCGGCTTTGTAAAAAATACAGCACAGCTTAATTAATGCCAAAAAAACGTCGGCTGTTGTCATAAGCAGCGGTGACCAGCTGTGTTTCCTCCATTCCCATATGTTTTGCCACGGATTTTGCTATATGCGGAAGAAAACAAGGTTCATTTCGGTTTTTTTCAAGCGGCTTTTTTGGCAAGTCACGCGGCAGCAAATAAGGTGCATCAGTTTCCAGCATGATTCTATCTAACGGAACACTCTTAACCGCCTGCTGCAATGATTTCCCTCGCCGTTCATCACATATCCAGCCAGTCACACCGATGTACATATCCAGATTATTGTAATCATCCACCTCTTGAGCGGTGCCGGTAAAACAATGCGCAACAACTTGTGTTAACTCATTTCTGCAGCTTTTTATGATAGCGACTACATCTTTGTGAGCATCTCGCTGATGTAAAAAAACCGGCTTTTTTAAATCAATTGCCATTTCGAGTTGCGCTTCAAATGCGTTAATTTGTTGCTGACGGCTAGAAAAATTGCGATTAAAATCCAGCCCACACTCACCAACAGCAACGACATTTTTATGCGCCAGCATGTCACGTAATTCGCTGCCGGTGTCGTTGCAATAATCGCTGGCATGATGCGGATGCAAGCCGACCGTTGCATAACATACCAACTCATACTGCTGACTTAACTGTATTGCCTGCTCACTGTGCTGAGTATTAGTACCAGTAACAACCAATTGCACCACGCCTGCCTGTAATGCGCGGTCGATTGTCTGCTCAGTATCTTTTTTAAACGAACTGCCGGTTAAATTAACGCCAATATCAATATATTTTTTCATATCCGGTATCATATCAGTCTGATGCTTGAACCTCTAATTGCATGAAAATGAACCCTACTAACAAAGCACCGATTGCCGTTGTTTGTTTTTCAAACTTTCGCCTGCAACAAGCGAAAGACTTTTGTCATATAAATAAACTGCCGCTACTGAAGAAAAAAAGTCAGAATCATGCGCTGCAACTTTTATTTTTTGATGACCTGATCGAACTGTTTGACCTACAGCTAAACACCACCATCGCTATTGATTTTATTAACGGCTCACTGGCACACCGCCAGCAATTTGGTGGTGGTCGCGGGCAGGCAATCGCTAAAGCAGTGGGTTTAAAACCGGGCGTCACTCCCAGCATTTTAGATGTAACCGCAGGTCTTGCTGGTGACGCTTTTGTGTTCGCCTCTCTCGGTTGTCCTGTCACCCTGATTGAACGTTCCAGTGCTTTATCTTGTCTACTTGAAAATGCTGTAGAAAGAGCATCTCTGAATGAAAAATTTCAAGCTATATTAAGGCAGGGCTTTAACATTATAAACTGTGATGCAAATGCTTATATAACTGAACAATTAAGTCTCAATAATAAGCCACCAGATGTTATTTACATCGACCCGATGTACCCGATGCGAAAAAAATCGGCTTTAGTCAAAAAGGACATGCAGGTTTTACAAAGACTGCATGAAGAAACTGTCAACAGCTCTGAGCTATTAGATAATGCGCTACTGTTTGCTAAAAAACGCGTTGTAGTAAAACGCCCGGTATATGCTGAAACGCTAAATAAAAAAAAACCGAATAGCTGCATAAAAAGCAAAAAAACAAGGTATGATCTCTATATTATTGAAAAAATGTAGTCTAGCCAGCCCAACTTTATAGTTAAACCTTAAAAAATCAGTTGAATCGTAGTGAGGACAGCTTAAGGCGCCTAAGATTAAGATTTAACAGCTTGACACTATATAGGGCAACTACGCTGCGTTTAGCGGCATCACCACAAACACTAAATCGGTATCACTAAATGCAAAGCATAGACAAAGAAGAAAGAAAACCCGGATCGCGTATCTGGACAGTATTAATCACACTTACCGTTATTGCACTACTGGTTGCCATCGCCATCTCATCTCTGCCTCGTGGTTTCCCAACTGATTTTTCTGTAGTAGGAAAAGGCACCGATGCTGTGGTTCTGGTGTATGACCCCAACATTATGGCGAGTACACAAACAACGGCAATGATGAATGAAATAAGAGACGACTACGAAGGACAGGTTGAATTTCTCATCATCAAGATAGGCTCGCCCGTTGGCAGAACGCTTAGCGAACATTACCGCCTTAGAACCACCACGATCTTACTTTTTTCCGCCGACGGTACAATACTGAAAAAACTCTTCCCACCAGAGAGTACGGCATTCTTACGGCATAGCATAAATGAGGCTTTTCAAATTTAACTATAGGGCATCTATAAAATAGAAGTGTGATTTAGGGAATGCCGAAAACTCAGCGAACCCTACACGTTATATGGCTTGCGTTTTAGCACAAAATTCCTTCAATACTTCAAATCGGCTGATCATACCTGTTACCCGGTTGTCGTCAAGTACAGGGAAGCCGCTAAACTTTTTTTCAATAAACATATTGGCAACTTTTGTAATGCTGTCATCCGCATCAACTGTTACCACCTCGGTTGTCATGTAATCACTCACCAGACCATGGCATTGTTGCTCATAGCTGGTTTCTAGATAGGCAGTGATGCAGTCAGCGTCGGACAATATTCCCAGCAGCCGACCACGTTCATCCACTACCGGTGCACCAGTGATGTGTAACTTCACAAACTCACCAGCCACCTCCATAATATCCTGATCTGCACGAAGTACATGTACATGGGGAATCATACAGTCTCGAACGCGTGTTGTTTTTATACTCATTTTCTGGACCTGTATTTGCGCACTTTCTCAAACAGTTAGTTTTAATTGTAATGAGGATGGCTAAGGTGCTGAAGGTTAAGGTTTAAGCGTTGAGCTTATCATTTTTAGCTTTTTCTAAAGCCGCTTTTCTTTTTTCACAAGGTTTATCACAGCTACAATTACTTTTGATCCCCATCATTTTAGCCACTCCTCCACAGCTACCTTTAATTTTTCGGTCACTGAAGATAACACCGATGGACATACCGGCAACAATAACCAACAGTAACAAAAAAACTAAAACTATGGTGTCGATCATTGCTGAGTCATCTCCATTAATAAAGGGGTAAATTGCATGGTATGCATTGTTTTAAAATGTTCGCCGTCTTTATAAGTAAAGTAGGCGGCAAGTTCGATACTTTGGGCAAGCCTGAAACCTTCAACTTCACCCATAATCATCAATGCCGTTGCCCAGGCATCCGCCTGTGCGGCACTTTGATGAAATACTGATACCGAAGCCAGTTGATGCGCAACCGGATAACCGGTTCGTGCATCAAGTATATGGGAGTAACGTTTACCCTGTAGTTTGAAATAGTTTCTATAGTCTCCAGAAGTAGCCATCGCCCCAGCAGGCAGGTTTACAATTTGTTGAACACTGCGCTGACCCGAGACCGGTTTTTCTATACCTACTTTCCACGGGTCGTTGCGCGAGCTTAAACCCTGAGCAAACATTTCGCCGCCAATTTCAATTAAAAAATCAGTTGCTCCCTGCTCTTTTAGCAATATGGCAAGCTCATCAACAGCAAAGCCTTTTGCAATGGAAGAAAGATCAATACGAAGCTCAGGCACTAGCTTCTTTAACGCAGGTGGCGTTTCACGGTACACTAAATTCGTATAACCTACGCGTTTGAGTGTGCTTTGCAATAATGCCGTTTCGGGTATTTTGACTACTGCTTTATTGACCGTGCCGAAACCCCATAAATCAACCAGTGGACCGGCAGTAATATCATAACCACCTTGGGTTTTATCACTGATTTCTTTTGCCATTGAAACCAGCTTGACGAACTCATCCGACACTGCAACCCATTGCGTTGTTTGCTGCTGATTGAACAGAGATATTTCCGAGTCACTGATGAAGGTCGACATCAGCTGATTGATTTCCTGCAATCGTTTGCTTATCGCCAGTTGCATTGCCGCCGAGTCTATGGCTTCTGGTCTGGCAATCAACACACTCCAGGTGGTGCCCATGGTGTGTCCGTTCAGTGTTAGCTGCTCGGCAGTTCTTAAACCACAACTGGTCAATGTCCATACGGCAATAGCAATAGCAAAAACATGTTTCAGGGAAACAGGTATTTGCAACAGGTGCGGTTTATTCACCAAAGTCATCCAGCATAATATTGTTTTCTTCTACCCCCAGATCCAGCAACATATTAATCACTGCTGAGTTCATCACGGGCGGTCCACACATATAATATTCACAATCTTCGGGTGCTTTATGATCTTTGAGAAGGTTGTCATACAATACGTTATGAATAAATCCTGTATATCCTGTCCAGTTATCTTCTGGTTGTGGGTCAGACAGTGCCATATGCCACTCAAAGTTAGGATTCTCTTTGGCTAGCTGATCAAATTCTTCCACATAAAAAGCTTCACGCAAGGAACGAGCACCATACCAGAAAGTGATTTTTCGTTTGCTCTTTAATCGTTTTAACTGATCAAATATGTGCGAGCGCATCGGTGCCATGCCTGCTCCACCACCTATAAACACCATTTCATTGTCAGTTTCTTTGGCAAAAAATTCGCCAAAGGGTCCGGAAATGGTGAGTTTATCGCCTTTTTTCAATCCCCATAAATACGACGACATTAAACCGGGCATAACATCAGGCTTATTCGGTGGCGGTGATGCAACACGAATATTGAGTAAAATAACGCCCTCTTCTCCAGGGTAATTTGCCATGGAATAAGCCCGCGTCACTATCTCGTCAGATTTGCAGACATATCGCCATAAATCAAATTTATCCCAATCAGGGCGATATTCCTCTGGCACATCAAAGTCTTTATAAGCTAGCTCAAATGGTGGCGATTCTATTTGAATATAGCCACCGGCACGAAAAGGAACGCTCTCGCCATCTGGAATTTCCAGCAAAAGCTCTTTGATAAACGTGGATTTGTTGTCATTGGAAATAACCGTACACTGCCATTTTTTAATGCCGAAGACTTCCTCAGGAATAGCAATTTTCATGTCCTGTTTAACGGTCACCTGACAGGATAAACGATCACCATCCAGCGCCTGTCGCTTATTGATATAACCCGCTTCGGTCGGTAGCAAAGTGCCACCACCGGAGAAAACTTTTACTCGACACTGCGCACAGGTACCACCACCGCCACAGGCAGAGGGCACAAAAATATTTTTAGTAGCAAGTATCGCCAACAATTTAGCGCCTATCGGCACTTCAATGGTTTTTTCCCCATTGATTAAAATACTGACGTTTCCTTCAGCGACCAGCTTGGATTTGGCAAATAAAATAACCGCAACCAGTATTAGCACGATTACAGTAAACAGAAACACACCCAACAAAATTTCCATCGTTATTACCTGTTCGCCTGCCTGTTATAATTGTATGCCGGAAAATGCCATAAAGCCCAATGACATCAGTCCTACCGTAATAAAAGTGATGCCAAGACCCTGCAGCCCGTCCGGTACGTCACTGTATTTTAATTTTTCACGAATACCCGCCAGTGCAGTAATAGCCATCGCCCAGCCAATGCCTGAGCCGATGCCGTAAGTCACACTTTCCACAAAATTATAGTCGCGTTCGACCATAAACAGTGAACCACCCAATATGGCACAGTTCACGGTAATCAGTGGTAAAAATACGCCCAGGGTGGTGTACAGGGTTGGAAAATATTTATCCAGCACCATTTCCAGTATCTGCACACAGGCAGCGATCACACCAATGTAAATAATCAATCCGAGGAAACTCAAATTGACGTTTTCGATGCCAATCACCAGCAACGCATCTTCACGCAACAAACCGTTAAATATCAGATTATTGATTGGTACTGTAATGACCTGCACAACAACCACGGCAACGCCTAGTCCAAACGATGTCGCTACATTTTTTGAGATGGCGATGAAGGTACACATGCCAAGAAAAAACGCCAGCGCCAGGTTTTCGACAAAAATAGCCCTGACCAATAAACTGAGTAACTCATCCATTAGCGTAATTCCACCTCATGTTCGGCATCATGAATACGAAAATCTGCCGCTTCGTTCTGTGCTGGTTTATAAGCACGCAATGCCCAGATAAAAAGCCCGATCAGGAAGAAAGCGCTGGGGGGTAGCAACAGCAAACCGTTAGGCACATACCAGCCACCATCCACAGCCAGTGGCATAACCTGAAAACCGAACAAGGAGCCTGAACCGAATAATTCCCGGATAAACGCCAGCACCATTAAAATAAGACTGTAACCCAGTCCATTACCGAGTCCATCAAAAAAGGACGCGCCCGGCGGATTGGACATGGCAAAACTTTCAGCACGACCCATAACGATGCAGTTGGTAATAATCAGCCCGACAAAAACCGATAACTCTTTGGCAGTTTCGTAGGCAAAGGCTTTAAGGAATTGGTCAACAATGATGACTAAAGAAGAGATGATAACCATTTGCACGATAATGCGAATAGCATCTGGGACATGGTGACGAATGACACTGATTATTGTGTTCGACAGTGAAATTACCACGGTGAGCGCAATACACATTAACAGTGCAGTATTCATCGACGTGGTCACTGCCAGAGCAGAGCAAATACCCAGAATTTGTAATGCAATCGGGTTATTATCCAGCAAAGGATCGGTGACTAGTTTTCTTGACCTGTTATCCACGTGAACGTCTCCTCAAATTCTCTAAATATCTTTTGTAACCGTGTTCGCCAAGCCAGAAGTGCAACATGTTCTCTACTCCTCTAGCGGTTAAAGTGGCACCAGCCAGACCATCTACCTGATGCTGAATATCTGGGCTATCAGCAGGTACGCGACCCCGCAGTACTTCAATAATGACATTATCGTAGACATCTAAAACTTTTTTTCCTATCCAGCTGGCTTTCCACCTCGGGTTATCAATTTCACCACCAAGACCCGGAGTTTCGGCATGTTGATAAAAACCAAAACCGGCAACAGTCTGCAAATTAGATTCCAGCGCTAAAAAGCCATACATGGTAGACCACAGCCCAAAACCATGAACCGGTAGAATCACCCGTTTGATTTCATCTTTCTGTTTAACCAGATATACAATGGCATAGTTGGCACGGCGATTGATGCCGGCTATATCAATGCCTCTGGCTAGTTCGATGCTCATTGCCGGGTCTCTTCTTGCTCTGCCAATATCAAAGGTTTCTGCATCAATGGCATCACTGTATTCGCCAGTATCAAGATTAACCACCCGCACTGTAATTTTATTGAACAGTTCGTCGATACTTTTATCCTGTTCCATCAAACCAGCAATGGTCAGAATATTATAACGCCTGTCTTCTTCTTTATTTTCCAGGTACATAGGGCGCAAGCCGACTGCGGTGACTGAAACCAGTATGGAACAAACCAGACACAACGCTATGGTCACAAAAATGGTTTTTTTGCGATCATCATTTGGCAAAGAGAGATATTTATTAAAAAAAGCTTTCATTCGCTGTCTACTCCCCCACCCTGATGCAGTCGTTTAGCGCGACGTTTGATGTTTTTCTGCACCACCACATGGTCGATTAACGGCGCAAAGATATTGGCAAACAAAATTGCCAGCATCATGCCTTCGGGAAAGGCCGGATTAATCACCCGAATGAGCACAACCATGACGCCAATCAACACCCCAAACCAGATTCGTCCAGCTTCCGTATGCGGTGCAGTCACCGGGTCTGTCGCCATAAACACCATACCAAAGGCAAACCCTCCCAGTGTTAAATGCCAGTAAAACGGCATTGCTGCCATCGGGTTGGCTTCTGAACCGATCAGGTTAAACATGACTGAGGTTGCGATCATGCCAGCCAGTACGCCTGCCATAATTCGCCAACTGGCAATTTTGGTATAGAGTAAAATTGCTGCCCCGATCAGAATCGCAAGGGTGGACGTTTCTCCGATGGAACCTGGCATCAAGCCAATAAAGCTATGCCACCAGCTCAGACCTGAAGCCGTCACCTCGGCAATGCCACCATCAGCCGCCAGGCTCAATGCGGTAGCACCACTAAAGCCATCGACCGAGGTCCAGACACCGTTACCGGACATGGACGCTGGGTAGGCGAAAAACATGAAGGCGCGTGCAGTTAATGCCGGGTTCAAGAAGTTTTTACCGGTACCACCAAACACTTCTTTACCTATAATCACGCCAAATACCGTACCCATCGCCACAATCCATAGTGGGATACTGGGCGGCAAGGTCAATGTCAGCAAAATCGAGGTAACAAAAAAACCTTCGTTAATCTCATGTTTTCGTACCACCGAAAACACCACTTCACAAATACCGCCAACAATAAAGACCGTGGCATAGATAGGGAAAAAGTACCAGGCACCATGCCAGAAGTTTGACAGAAAGCTGGTTGAATCATAGCCAAAAAGTCCGGTAAACAGGCCGCGCCAGCCTTCGACTTCCGTCATGCCAAGGCTTGCCATGGCAAGGTTTGCCTGCAAGCCCGTGTTGTAAAGCGTCACAAAAATAACCGGAAAGGTTGCCATCCAGACATAACCCATGACTCTTTTCATGTCGATGGCATCACGCACATGAGGCGCAGCACGGGTGGTGTTTGGTGGACTATAAAATAGTGTATCCACCATCTCGTACAAAGGATAGAATTTTTCCAACGAACCACCGCGCAAAAATAATGGCTCCATCTCATCCAGTTTGTTTCTAAACCACGACATTTATCCGTCCCTCTCAATCTGTTCCAGAGTAGCTCGCAGGGCAACGCCGTATTCATATTTACTGTGGCAAACAAAACTGCATAAAGCCAGGTCTTCTTCATCAAGATCCAGCACCCCAAGCCGCTGCGCTTCATCGGTATCACGTACCAATAAACTGCGTAATAATTGAGTGGCTAAAATATCCAGCGGCACAACACGCTCATAAGTACCCAGTGGCACCATCGCCCGAGGACTGCCATTTTGCGTTGTAGTAAAATTAAACAGACCGGAGCGACCACGAGCAAACACATTCAATACTGAGTACCAGGGCAAAATCGGGTTTACCCAGTGCATAAATTTACGCTCCTGACCATCTTGCAAGACGCTGATTTGCAGGCTATAACGCCCCAACCAAGCACTGGCTGCCAGTGCCTCAAAACCGCCCAGTATCGAACCGGAAATAATCCGCACATTACCGGATTTAAGGCGACCTGCTACCAGCTCATCGGTACTGGCGCCCAAACGCGTGCGTAATAATTGCGGTTTTTCCAACATCGGACCAGCAACAGAAATAATACGTTCACAAAACAGCTTGCCGGTGGTGAACAGCATTGCCATGGCAATGACATCCTGATAAGAGATTGTCCACACTTGTTGCTGCTGAGATACCGGCTGCAGAAAATTAATATGAGTGCCGGGTAAACCGGCAGGATGCGGTCCGCTGAAACAACTGTGCTGCACAGCTTTGACTTCAGGCACAGGTATTGATGAATCTGTAGCAGAACAAACGTGTAACTTATTGGCGAGGCAAGATAAAATTTCCAGCCCCTGAACAAACTCAGCACTGCGTTGCGCAATAACAACTTGTGGGTCTGCCGCCAGCGGGCGGGTATCCATGGCATTGATGAAAATGGCAACAGGCTTGGCATCTACGGCAGGAGTTTTGCTGTAAGGTCGAGTGCGAAATGCGGCCCACAAACCGGAATCAATCAGGTTATCTCTGACTTGCTGTTCGCTTAAATTCAGCAATTCTTGCACATCATAACGGGAAAATGTTTCGGCCTCTTCGTGGTCATCCAGTTCGATGACCACGGATTGCAACACGCGCCTTGCACCGCGATGAATGGCACTTACCGTACCTGCTCCGGGAGAGGTGTACTTAACTCCCGGATTACGCTTGTCGGTAAACAGTACTTGACCAAGCTTTACCTTATCGCCTAGTTCAACGGTCATGCTCGGTTTTAAGCCATGATAATCACGACCCAGAACAGCCACAGAAGTTACCGGCGATGCATCAAAAATGTTTTGTTGTGGCGCCCCACTAACTGGCAGATCCAACCCTTTTTTCAGGTTAAAAGTAGTTCCTTGCATATATAATTTTATTCAGTGAAAATGGTTTTGAAAATTTGTTAACCAGCCCATTCTAGTATTTCATGGACCAGCATAGTATTAGTTTTAATTGCGTCAGTTTAGCCTGATATACATAAAAAATGTAAAAAAAAACGAAACCACTCAGGAAACCCCTAAAAATTGCCTGCTCTTTGTTAAAAATTGAGTCCATGATGCACACGTTGACATGTGCAAACGCACATTTTTTGCCTTGATGTGATGATTTTCAGCAGCGATCTGAGCCGTTACCATTCTTTATAACTACTCCATTCTTTGCTTCATCAGCGGCACATCCGTGTGCCACTGCCCACTGAGGCTAAGTAGTTACAAACTAACATTCTAATCCCTAAAATTATTAAACTGCAACGGTAAATCAATATCCGCACTTTTAAGGTAAGCCATTACCGCCTGCAGATCATCACGTTTTTTACCCGTTATTCGCACTTGCTCCCCCTGAATCGCTGCCTGTACCTTGAATTTTTGCTGTTTAATCATTTTGCTGATTTTTTTTGCATCTTCTTTGTCAATACCGTGTTTAACAGTAATCGTCTGGTACGCTCGCAACCCTCTTTCTTCCACCTTACCTCGATCCAGACAGCGATTATCAATGCCACGTTTTGATAATTTATTCACCATAATATCACGCATTTGCTTTAGCTGAAAATCACTACCCGCTTCAAAATTCATTTCGTATTCTTTCAGTGTCACTTTTGCATCACTGCCTTTAAAATCAAACCGGTTTGAAACTTCACGATTCATCTGATCAACCGCATTGGTCAATTCATGGCTATCGACTTGGGCAACAATATCAAAAGAAGGCATGAAACTCTCCGCTAACTACATTAAAATAATACTAAGGACTCAGGATTAAATAAGATGCGGAAACGCCGAATTTTTGTTTCAGATTGGATGATCTCAAAAGGCGCATAGTTGCGCT
>CAZYCY010000038.1:0-11391 GCA_964646145.1 uncultured Thiotrichaceae bacterium | reverse complement strand
GCTGTAAATACGTCCATGTACGCTCTACTGCAACATCCATGTTGCAGATGCCTGAGTAGTGGCACAAGGATGTGCCGTTCACGAACCAAAGGACGGAGAAATCAATAACCTACATCCTTACCTGGATAATACGCTGAGTAGTTACAAATAATTTAAATAAGCAGGTGAATCATGGCATATGGTGAAAAAGTTTTAGATCATTATGAAAACCCTCGTAATGTAGGTAGTTTTGAAAATCAGGGCAATGTTGGTACCGGTATGGTTGGTGCACCAGCTTGTGGCGATGTAATGAAACTACAAATTAAAGTCAGTGATGAAGGTATTATTGAAGACGCCGTGTTTAAAACCTATGGATGTGGCAGCGCTATTGCGTCCAGCTCATTGCTAACAGAATGGGTAAAAGGCAAAACACTTGATGAAGCACAGTCGATTAAAAATACGCAGATTGCGGAAGAACTTGCACTGCCACCTGTTAAAATTCATTGTTCTGTCTTGGCAGAAGATGCCATTAACGCAGCAATAGCTGATTATAAACAGAAAAATAATTAAGAAAGCTTTTGATTAAGTCATGAATCGACATCTTGCAATGATACTCTTTGTACTCAAGAATGCCCGTTTAGAGACCATTAATCGGAGGTTCATTAATTCTTTTTTAATAAAATAAGGGGTGTCATTATGGCAATTACTTTAACCGAGCCCGCTGCACAGCGCATAAAAACATTTCTTGAAAATAGAGGCAAAGGTGTTGGTTTGCGCCTGGGTGTAAAAACCATGGGCTGCTCTGGTATGTCTTACGTTCTTGAATTTGTCGATGAAGTAAATCCAGAAGATGAGGTGTTTGAAGATTCAGGTGTAAAAGTAATTGTCGACAAAAAGAGTCTGGTTTATCTTGATGGAACAGAACTTGATTACACTAGAGAGGGTTTAAATGAAGGTTTTAAATTTAATAATCCAAAAGAAAAAGCAGCCTGTGGTTGTGGTGAGAGTTTCACCATTTAGTATGGTTTTTTTAAAGCTGTTTGTTTAATCACACCTGTAAAGCGTGCTTGTGTCTAAAGAAATTCTTACCAGCAATTTTTTCGAGTTGTTTGGTCTTCCTGTTTCCTACCATGTGGACTTTAATATAATTCAGCAGCGATATATGACGTTGCAAAAACAGGTTCACCCCGATAAATATGCCAGTGGATCTGATTTGGAAAAACGAATATCGATGCAGCAGACCACAATGATTAACGAGGCGCAGGCAACCTTAAAAGATCCAGTATTAAGAGCCATTTATTTACTAAAATTAAAAGGAATTGATTTTAGCCTGCAAAATGAAACCACAATGGATGCGGACTTCTTGCTGCAACAACTTGAAATGCGTGAGTCTTTAGAAAACATTAAAAATGAAAGTGAGCCTTTGGATGCGCTTGATTTAATGGCAAAGAAATTGAAAGTTTCAAGTCAGTCCATAATGGATAATTTTGCGCAGGCATTTGATGATGATAAGTTAGATGATGCGCGAGAATGGATACGAAAATTGCAATTTATGCAAAAAGCAAAAAATGAGATTAATACATTAAGCACTGAAATTGAAGATGAATTAATGTAGGGTGGCAACTTTTTTGTTCATCAGGCTAATGAAGTTGTATTCTCGTGAGCAAAACACCTGTGTATTAATCGCTGCATAAGCATTCACCACATACTTTTGTGACGCGCCGTAAATATATCCCTATAGGCTTGGCGGTAGCGCCCATGCTAGTGACAGTTACAAAAATATGTGGCGGATACTTACGCAACAATTTATACCCGACAATTAACGTGACGGTTTAACGTATTATTTTTTAGTCCGAAAATATGGAACAGCATCTTACCGCTGAGTAGTTACCAATTAATAAACATTATGGCACTTATACAAATAGCAGAACCCGGAGAAGCAACCACTGCCCATCGGCATCGGCTCGCAGTAGGCATTGATTTGGGCACAACAAACTCACTGATTGCAACAGTGCGTAGCGGTGAGGTTAGCACGCTATCTGACCTTGATGGTTCACATCTATTGCCTTCAATTGTGCATTATGGAGAAGATAAAATACATGTTGGCGTAAAGGCATTACAGTACAGCGTGATTGATCCATTAAACACCATCATTTCTGTTAAACGTTTTATGGGTCGCGGTCTTGATGATATTGCTATCGAAGATGCGTATTATTCATACGAGTTTGCACAAACGACAAGTGTTGTGCCAAGAATCAAAACTCGTCGCGGCAATGTAAGCGCAGTTGAAGTTTCGGCTGAAATTTTAAAAACACTTAAACGGCGTGCGGCTGAAGCCCTGGGTGTTGATAAAAACCTGGGTGATGAATTAAGTGGCGCGGTGATTACAGTACCCGCTTATTTCGATGATGCCCAGCGTCAGGCAACCAAAGATGCAGCAAAACTGGCAGGTATTAAGGTGTTGCGGTTGTTAAATGAACCCACCGCTGCCGCTGTCGCTTATGGACTTGATACCGGCAACGAAGGCGTCATTGCGGTTTTTGATCTGGGCGGTGGCACCTTTGATATTTCAATATTACGCTTAAATAAAGGTGTTTTTGAGGTTTTAGCCACCGGTGGTGACAGCGCATTAGGTGGTGATGATTTTGATTATGAAATTGCACAGTGGATTATAAAACAAGCCAATATTAAACATGAGAGTATAAAACAGGGGAATACAGAGCAGATAACAGTCACCAATGCTAACGCATCGTTCAAAAAGCCAGCAAACAGACGGCTGATTATGCAGCAGGCACGTATCGCTAAAGAAGCATTGGCTACCATGGAAAGTGTGGATGTTAATGTAGAAATAGATGGTGATCATTGGCAGATGGAACTTGACCGAGCAACCTTAAAAGAGTTATTAACGCCTTTAATTAAAAAAGCATTAATGGTCTGTCGCCGCGTATTGAGGGATGCAAACATTGATAAGCAGGATATCAGTGAAGTAGTGATGGTTGGCGGATCAACGCGTACTCTTGTGGTTCAGGAAAAGGTTGCTGATTTTTTTGAGCGTGAGTTGTTAACCAGTATTGATCCAGATAAAGTCGTTGCTACCGGTGCGGCTTTGCAGGCTGATGCTCTGGTTGGAAACAAACCGGATAGTGAAATGCTATTGCTGGACGTGGTGCCATTATCACTGGGTATTGAAACCATGGGCGGATTGGTGGAAAAAGTTATTCATCGCAATACAGGAATTCCAGTTGCAAAGGCGCAGGAATTTACCACGTATAAAGATGGTCAGACCGCTATGGCAATTCATGTGCTACAGGGTGAACGTGAGATGGTTAGCGATAACCGATCACTGGCACGGTTTGAGTTATGCGGTTTCCCGCCGCAGGTTGCCGGTGCCGCGCGAATACTTGTTAGCTTTCAGGTTGATGCAGATGGTTTATTAATCGTGAGTGCGCGAGAAGAAAACAGTGGTATAGAAGCCAGCGTTGATGTTAAACCATCTTATGGCTTGAGCGATGTAGAAGTAGAAGCTATGTTACGCGAATCCATTGAGCATGCAGAAGATGATATGCATTTGCGCAGTTTGCGTGAACAGCAGGTAGAAGCTGAACGCGTGCTGGAAGCCCTTGATTCAGCGCTAGCGGTTGATGGCGAGCAATTATTATCAACGCAGGAAAAAACCGAAATCATGGCTGCACGCCAGATTTTGTTTGATCTAAAATTTTCTTCAGACAAAGGGAAAATCAAACAGGCAATAAAAAAATTAGAAACCACGTGTGAAAGCTATGTGGCACAACGGATGAACTCAAACATAAAAACTGCCATGCAGGGACACTCAATCAATGAATACATTGTAGATACATCTGCAAATTTAGCAGTAAAAGAACAAGCAGAGGAGTCATAATAAAGGTGCCACAACTTATTTTTTTACCACATGAAGAATTGTGTCCTGAAGGTCTGGTGATAGAAGCTGAGACGGGCACAACTATTTGCGATGCAGCGTTAAAAAATAATATCGAAATAGAACATGCCTGTGAAAAATCCTGCGCCTGTACTACCTGCCACGTTTATATTCGTGAAGGCATGGAATCCTTAAATGAAAATACAGATGACGAAGACGACATGCTGGACAAAGCATGGGGGTTAGATCCCGATTCACGATTAAGCTGTCAGACGGTCATTGGTGACGAAGACCTGGTGGTTGAAATACCAAAGTACACCATAAACATGGTTTCTGAAAACCATTAGGAAGCAATAGGATGATATTAAAATGGGCAGACAGTCTGGAAATTGCTATTGAACTGGACGAGGCTTATCCTGATATTGATCCCAAAGCGATCAATTTTGTAGATTTGCGACAGTGGATTCTGAGCCTGGATAATTTTAATGATGACCCTGATCATTCGGGGGAACGGATACTGGAAGCGGTACAACTGGCGTGGATTGCCGAAAAGGAAGATTAATAATATTCCGATCCGAAAACGGTCATTATTAATCGTTGCATAAGTATGTAACGAATACTTATGCAACAATTTATAGCAGATTAACAAACAATAATTATTTTTGCCGCAAAGGAGGCAAAAACGTAAAAAAACGCAAAATAACATTTTTAAATTTTTGTAACTACTCAGCGTAATTTTGGAAAAGGACGCAGGTTATTGATTTTTAAGGACGCTGTAAATACGTCCCCGTGTTTACAAAAGCGGCGCTCTACTGCAACATCCATGTTGCAGATGCCTGAGTAGTGGCACAAGGATGTGCCGTTCACGAACCAAAGGACGGAGAAATCAATAACCTACATCCTTACCTGGATAATACGCTGAGTAGTTACAAATTTTTTTCCTATAAAACAATATGTTTTTCGTTGCGCTTTTTGCCTCCTTCGCGGCAAAAGTTCTTTAGATTCTTAATGCCGACTGTGTACGGTCACAAAAAAACCAACTCATAACTTATAGGCGTTATCAATTTAATCATGTAATATTGCCCCAATGAATGCAATTCTGGCACAAGTTGAATTAAAGCCACCAAAACAGGGTGACTCTGATACTGGCTCTACAAATTTATTGGGTCTGGACAGAGCAGATCTCGAAGCCTTTTTCACCAGTATCGGCGAAAAAAAATTTCGTGCCACACAGGTAATGAAATGGATCCACCAACTTGGTGTAGTCGATTTCCAGGCAATGAATAACCTGTCAAAAGGCCTTAGGAATCGACTATCTGAGTCCAGTTGTATCCAAAATCTTCACCTATCACAAGATCAAATTTCAAACGATGGCACTCGCAAATGGTTGCTACGACTACAAGATGGAAATCATATAGAAGCTGTTTATATACCTGAAAATGACCGTGGTACTTTATGTGTGTCGTCACAGGTCGGTTGTGCCTTAGATTGCAGCTTTTGTTCTACAGGTCGTCAAGGTTTTAATCGTAACCTCAGTACAGCAGAAATCATTTCGCAGGTTTGGCTGGCATCACAATTATTAGAAGAAGAAAAGTGGCACACGGATGCGCCGTTAACGCCCCTAAGGATGGAAAAAAATCCCGAGGGCAAAATTATTAATCGTAAAATTACTAATGTAGTGCTGATGGGCATGGGTGAACCATTATTAAACTTTGATAACGTGGTTAGTGCTGTTCGAATTATGATGGATGACTTTGCTTATGGCTTGAGCAAAAGACGTGTTACAGTGAGTACCGCTGGAGTGGTGCCGGCAATGGATCGCTTAGGAGACATCATTGATATGCGACTTGCCGTGTCATTACATGCGACTAATGATGCACTTCGTGATGAATTGGTTCCGGTCAATAAAAAATACCCATTAAAAGAATTAATGGCCGCTTGTCACCGATTCATTGATAAACAAAATACACGTTCTAGAATAACCTTTGAGTATGTCATGTTAGATGGTATTAATGACCAGCCTGAACAGGCGCGTGAACTTATTAAATTATTAAAAGGCATCCCGGTATTAATGAATCTGATTCCATTTAATCCGTTTGAAAGCTCAGGTTACAGCAGCTCATCAAAAAAAGCGGTATTACGTTTTAGCGAGATATTACATAAAGCCGGTATGACCACAGTAGTGCGTAAGACACGAGGCGAAGATATTGATGCAGCCTGTGGTCAGCTTGCTGGAAAAATACGGGATAAAAGTCGTCGTTATCGTCGCTTTGTTGAGCCGCGATTTGGGATGAAAAGATAAATGTTCAAACTTATTACAAAAATAATAACAGCACTCCTATGTTTGTTTTTAGTTGCCTGTGCAACTTCAAGTGAACCTGTGCAACGAAAAGAGAGTGAGCCAGATCTAGAACGGGCATCTCTAATAAATACTCAACTGGCCGTTGGTTTTATACAACGTCAACAATATAAAACGGCCAGGGAAAAACTAAAAAAAGCCATTCGGCAAGATCCAGAGAATTTCAATGCCTACAAAACCATGGCATATCTTTATGCTTTTTTAGGGCTTACTAAAGAGGCTGAAGAAAAATACGAGAAAGCGCTAGACATAAACCCAGATGACCCTGATCTATTAAACAGCTACGGTGCATTTTTGTGCAAAATGGGTAAATATGGCAAAGCTCAGAAGTATTTTAAAAAAGCCTACAGTAATCCATTTTATGCATCAGGTTTTCTGGCTGAAAGTAACGCAGGAACTTGTTTTATAAAGGAAAATAACTACAAAAAAGCAGAGCCCCTGTTAAGGAGGTCACTCCGAGTAAATCCACAATTACCTGGCTCACTGATTTCAATGGCAGAAGTAGGGTTAAAAACCGAAAGATATATGATGGCACGTGCTTATATCCAACGTTATCATGCTGTCCAGGCAGCTAGCGCAGAAAGTTTATGGATTCAGATACAGGCGGAAAGGGCACTGGGCGCAGAAGAGCATTATATGAAATACGCCAGACAATTAATCAGTCATTTTCCGGATTCGGATGAAGCCGGTTGGGTAGAGGTGCAGGGTAAAAATGAGCAATTTAGATGATGATCAATCCTGATAATGAAACAGACAATGAAGAGGGCATAAATACTGACTTTGGTTCAGTGCTAGCGGCTTCCCGTAAATCAAAAAATTACTCTATCGATGATGTATGCGCACATCTAAAGATACCGCCTCGGATTATCGATGCAATTGAAAATAGTGATGTTGCTGCATTACCTGAAGTAACTTTTACTCAGGGATATATACGTAGTTATGCGAAGTTTCTGGAAATATCAGAAGAAAATGTGCTGGCGATCTACAAGCGGACTGCGTCACACGACACGTCACAGAAATTAAAACCGTGCTCAAATTTACCAAATGAAGCAAACAGTAAGTCACCTTTGATGAAAACAGTTACATTGCTGCTAATTCTTGCTGCTTTCTCTGCCATTATCTATGGAGCTTTTCAGTATTATCAAAACAAAGCTGATGTCATAGAAACCGAGCGGGAGTCAAAATATCGTGGCTTTGCGGGAGATTCACTGGCTTTGCCCAGTGACGTTCCACTCAATATTCATGGGCTGAATATTGAGCAGCAGGCACGTTTGAGTGAAAGCGGTGAATTAATTGTGCAGCAAGCTGCTTTAACTGAAAAAGCAGAAATAATTGCGATGGAAGAATCAGTGGTTGATGCAGAGGTGGTTAATAACACTGACGCAGCGCTAGAAGTAATAGATGAAGCTTTGGTTCTGGTGACTGGCGCAGCCAGCTCAGAAGAGTCAGTGCCAGAAGAAGAGAAAGACATTGCCCCGCGCCTTGATGTACTGAAAATTTATGCTGAACAAGGCTCATGGATGCAAGTTCATGATGCCAGTACATCACGCCTGCTTTATAATATGATACCCAAAGGGGGTGAAAAAACCATTTTGGGGCAGGCACCATTTCGTGTTTCACTGGGCAATGCTAAAACAACAAAACTGGTTATTAACGATGTTGCGATCGACATATCAAAACATATACGTGCAAATAATATTGCCAGTTTTACCGTTTCGACAGAAGGTCAACGTATCATATTTCACCAGTAATAAGAACGAAAAAAGTGGTTAAAACACCCGATTTGTAATAAATCCTGCAAGAGCTTGCGCTATTTGTGTGCGAGCACTTGCAGAATTTATGCAACGATTAATATTATTTATCGTAATGATAATCATTGCCTGATATTTAATATCATTCACCAACCTTGATTCATTGGAATTTATCAGCAACCCTGTAGAAATTCGCGTTAACTTTAAACATGCTCTGTGACCTCTGTGTCTATTATCTTGTCCACTCAATATGGCATAGACCCCTTAAAAGAAATTAATGATGACTGAAAAGGCTGAACAAAATCTTGAACAGACGACTGGCTATGATGCCGAAGCTTTGCTTGAGCAGGTACGCCAGTTGTCTAAGGAATTGCACCCAAAGAGCAGTCGTTCCCTGCGTATGACGTTGGACAGTGCGTTGGATCGTGAACTGGGCTTCGATAGTCTGTCGCGAGTAGAACTGTTGTCACGACTGGAACGTACCTATGGTGTTCGCTTATCCGAGCAGTTGTTGGTTACTGCCGAGACGCCACGTGATTTGTGGCGTGCAGTGCAAGCTGCTAATGTCAGCAGTTGTTCGCCGCCTACAGTGCAAATTCGGACGACATCGTTGGGTGAGTTGGCAGAGCTGCCGTACATGGTGGAGACTTTGCCAGAAATGCTTGACTGGCATTTGCGACACCATGCGCAGCGTCCACATGTTCATCTGTATGGCGAGAACGATGAAGTCGAAACCATTACCTATGCGATGCTTAGCCATGGCGCGCAATCAATAGCGGCGGGTTTACAGCTGCGGGGCTTGCTGCCCGGTCAGAGCGTGGCAATTATGCTGCCCACCAGTCGTGATTATCTGTTCAGTTTTTTTGGCATCCTGCTCGCGGGGGGCATTCCGGTACCTGTTTATCCGCCGTTACGACCCTCACAGATTGAGGATCATTTACGCCGCCATGCGAAAATACTCGACAATGCCGAGACCGTTATATTAATTACCGTGGCTCAGGCGCAACGAGTGGGGCAGTTTTTGCAGGGGCAGGTAAACAGTCTGCGTGAGGTGGTGACGGCAGAACAACTGGCGATCAATGCAGACACCTTAAATCGACCGCCCATCGGGGCTCAGGACATCGCCTTTCTGCAATACACTTCAGGCAGCACCGGTCAGCCAAAAGGAGTTATTCTGACCCATGCTGACCTGCTGGCAAACATCCGTGCCATGGGTGAAGCCGTGCAGGCAGATTCCACAGATGTTTTCATCAGCTGGTTGCCGCTATACCATGATATGGGCTTGATTGGTGCCTGGCTAGGCAGTCTGTATCATGGCATGTCGTTGGTATTGATGTCGCCATTGGCTTTTCTAACGCGTCCATCACGCTGGTTGTGGACCATTCACAAACATCGTGGCACCTTGATTGCAGCCCCCAATTTTGCCTACGAGCTGTGCTTGAGCAAAGTGGCAGACAGTGATATTAAAGAGCTGGATATTAGCAGTTTGCGCTTGGCGTTTAATGGTGCCGAGCCGGTCAGTCCTAATACCATACGTCGTTTTAGCAAGCGTTTTGCACCTTATGGCTTTCGTGAACAGGTGATGGCACCAGTATTTGGTCTTGCTGAGTGTGCGGTGGGGCTGGCTTTTCCGCCAGTGGGTCGCGGTCCTGTTATTGAACGCATTGAACGAGAAACTTTTATCACCCGTGGTCAAGCCATAGCGGTCTCTGATGAGAATCAGAAGGCGGTTCAAAATGCTGCTGCTCAGGATGTGCTGGAGTTTGTCGCCTGTGGTCAACCACTGCCTGGTTATCAGATTCGTATCGTTGATGAGGCAGGTCGTGAACTGCCTGAGCGTGAGCAGGGGAGGCTGGAGTTCCAGGGACCTTCAGCAACCAGTGGTTATTTGCATAATGCTGAGGCAACGCAGCGCCTGTTCAATGGAGACTGGCTGGATTCGGGAGATTTAGCCTACATTGCAGGGGGTGATGTTTATTTAACCGGACGGGTAAAAGACGTGATTATTCGCGGCGGACGAAATATTTATCCGCACGAGCTGGAAGAGCTTGTCGGCAATATCGATGGCATCCGCAAGGGTTGCGTGGCAGTATTTGGCAGCACTGATGACAAATCTGCTACTGAGCGATTGATTGTTGTTGCCGAAACCCGAGAACCTGATGCTGCCGCAAGGCAGGCGCTGCAGGCTGAGATCCTGGCGCAGACCACCGATCTGCTGGGTTTGCCGCCTGATGAAGTGGTGTTGGTGTCACCGCATACGGTATTGAAAACCTCCAGTGGCAAGATTCGTCGCGCTGCAGTGTGTGAGCTGTTTGAAACACAGCGAATAGATCAAAAACCACGTGCTGTCTGGTGGCAGCTAGTGCGTCTTGGTTTGTCAACATTGCGCCCACGTCTGCGCAGTCTGTGGCGACGCACAAGTGATCTGGCTTATGCCAGTTACGCGCATTTGATCTTCTGGTTGCTGGCTCCCCCCGTCTGGCTGTTAATTATTTTATTGCCACGTGTTTCATGGCGCTGGGCGGTGATGCGACGCGCCTCAAGATTGTTGTTTGGTCTGACCCGTACTTCCATATCGGTAGAGGGTCTGGAACATTTACCGCGTGAACAGACCTGTGTGATTGTCAGTAACCATGCCAGTTACCTTGACGGGGTGATGCTGTTAGCTACTCTGCCTGTTAAATTTGCTTTTGCTGCAAAATCGGAGCTGGAAAAACAGTTTGTGCCACGTCTGTTTCTACGTCGCATCGGTGTTCAATTTGTCGAGCGTTTTGACAAACAGCGTGGCGTGGCCGATGCTCGGCGCACCATGCAGATGGTTCAGGATGGGCGTTCACTGATGCTTTTTCCCGAGGGTACTTTTACTCGCATGCCAGGTTTATTGCCTTTTCATATGGGGGCTTTTGCCGCTGCTGCCGAGGCAGGTGTACCGTTGGTGCCGGTGACGATTCGTGGTTCTCGTTCACTGCTTCGTGCCGGTTCCCTGTTTCCACGCCGGGTAGCGATACGTGTTATCGTTTCACCACCGATTTTGCCGCAAGGATCAGACTGGACAGCGGCAATGAAGTTACGTGATGCTGCCCGTGTTGCATTATTGACCCACCTGGGCGAGCCGGATCTGGCGCAAGAAAAATCGCCAGTTTGAAACATATTTTTATTTTTAACGACAACCACGAATCTAATCAGGGGGGGACTCTTTAGCCACAAAAAGCGCCAAAAAACCTGCTTTAGGACTCAGGATCAAATAACTTACGAAACTTAACTTGCCTTTTTGCTCCAGCTTGAATGATCTCAAATCGTTGCGTAGCGCAACTATGCGCCTTTTGAGATCATCCAATCTGAAACAAAAATTCGGCGTTAAGTTCCGCATCTTATTTAATCCTGAGTCCTTAGTGTCTTTTCTTCGC
>CAZYCY010000037.1:10015-11521 GCA_964646145.1 uncultured Thiotrichaceae bacterium | reverse complement strand
TGACCTATTTTGAATCTCAATCTTCACCTCCAGAATAAATAGAGATGCCCTATAGCGATGCCCTTAACCCGATTTTTTTATTTTTTGCTCCATCTTGTTCAGGCGTAGCGCATTGGATACCACGATGAGTGAGCTAAATGACATACCAAGTGCCGCTAACCAGGGGTCGATGTAACCCATGGCTGCGGCAGTAATACCGACTGTGTTGTACACCACAGAGATGCCGAGGTTTTGTTTAATGATGCGCAATGTTTTGTTTGCGATCAGTTGACCGTGGTAGATATGTTTGATGTTATTACTGATTAAAACCATATCGGCGGTGGCAGTGGCAAGCTCTGTGCCTTTGCCCATGGCGATAGACAGGTCAGCCCCTGCCAGTACTGGCGCGTCATTTACGCCGTCCCCAACCATGACCACAATTGCACCCTGTTGTTGCAGGCTCTTAACCTGGTCTAATTTGTCATTAGGTTTTAATTCGCCAAGAAAATGTTCAATGCCAAGTTGTTTGCTTATTTTGCGTGTGGTTTCTATGCGATCACCACTAAACAGGTGAATTTTTTTGTGTTTTTTCTGTAACTGTTTAATAAGTGATGCTGCTTCGTTTCGGATTTTGTCAGATAAAATGAATGCCGCAAAGCAGTGTTGTGCTGTTGCCAGGTAGATTCGGCTGCTCTTTCCTTGATCAACATCGACTTCTTTTACAATAGCGCTGCTGTGTTTTTCTATAAAGGATTTATTGCCAATAAACCATTGTTTGTTATCAATGAATCCCTGTATGCCTTCGCCCGGGGTATGGATAAGTTCATTTGCCTTTAATAAATCTTTCTTATTGGCGTGTAATAACGCTTTGGCTATTGGGTGTTCTGAATTTGCTTCTAATGAGGCAGCAATGGTTAACATGCTGTTTTGGTCATAATTGCTGTTTTCGTCATCTGCGGTATTTAAAGTTATTTTTTCCAGTTTTATTTTACCCTCGGTAAGGGTGCCGGTTTTGTCAAACACAAAGTCCGTGGCTTGTGCCAGAGTTTCCAGTGCGTGAGCGCGTTTTGGCAGTAAACCAATTTTTGCCAGTTGTCCGCTGGCGGCGGTGATGGCAGTGGGCGTAGCCAGTGACAGTGCACACGGACAGGCGATGACTAACAAAGAAATGGTAACCTCCAACCAGCGTGACGGGTCAGTGTTATACCAGTAGAGAGCAACAATGATGGTGATGATGAGTACTATTTTGATAAATTTGGGCACGACTATGTCGGCGAATTTTGCAATGGCGGGCTTGCTGTGCTGTGCGCGATCAATCAAGCGTTGCACTGAAGAAAGTACGCTGTCTTCACCAAGTTTTGTTACCTGGATAATTAAGGGGCTTTCTGAATTGATGCTGCCACCAATAACGCTGTCATTTCTGTGTTTCCGCACCGGCAGGCTTTCACCCGTTATCAATGCTTCATTAATACTGGAGGTGCCATTGATAATGATGCCGTCTGCAGGAATGGTTTCACCGGGACGAAT
>CAZYCY010000037.1:0-9915 GCA_964646145.1 uncultured Thiotrichaceae bacterium | reverse complement strand
GGTCGCAATAGCCGGTTTTAGATTAAGTAATGCCTCGGTGATTTCCGAGGTTTGTTTTCGCGTGCCCATTTCAAAAAAACGTGCGGTCAGAACAAAGAAAGTGAACATGGCGACCGAGTCAAAATACACATCGCCTTCGCCGATTATGGTATTAAACAGGCTGGCAGTAAATGCAATGCCTATACCTAGCGATATGGGCACATCCATGCCTAGGCGCTTATTAATAAGATCACGATAGGCGCCCTTGAAAAACACTGAGGAGGCATAAAGCAGTATTGGTGTCGCCAGCCCTAAGCTAAGCCAGCGAAAACTTTGGTTGAATGCTTCTTCGATACCCCACCATTCGCCAGCATATTTGGCAACCGCAAGAATCATAATTTGCATGCCAAGAGCGCCAGACAAGCCTATACGTTTTATTTGTTGCTTGCGTTCTTTTTCAAAAATACGTTGCTGCTGTTCGGGGTCATAAGGGTGCGCCAGATAGCCAATGCGTGAAATGGATTCAAGAATATCACTAAGATGAATTTTGCTGTTATCCCAGCTGACCCGTGCGCGGTGATTGCTGTAATTGATGCTTGCACTAATGACACCGTCAAGCGCGTTAAGGTGTTTCTCGTTGAGCCAGATGCAGGCGGCACAGGTGATGCCTTCAAGAATAAGCGATACTTCAAGAATGTTGTCATCGTTGGTGGTATGAACAAATTTCTTTTGCACCGCGCTGTTGTCATATGCTTTTAGTTGTTGCAAAAACTCTGGTAAAATCTCTTCCGGTTTTTCGGAAGTGCTGGTGCGGTATTTGTAAAAGTTATCCATGCCACTGCTAATGATTGCCTGCGCCACCGCCTGGCAACCATAGCAGCACATGGCTTCGTCTTTTTCCTGGTATTTCACAGTAATGTTCAGTTTATCAGCGACCGGCAGACCACAATGAAAACAAAAGGGCGATTCTGTGTGTTTTTTCATGAATTATTTTGTCGAAAAGACTTGTTGTTTGTTAAATCAATTGTTTAAATAAACAATCATTATAAAGGTTTGAAGACTGGTGCTTTGCTCTATCTAACCAAAAACTATGAAACTTAAGGTCGTATCTTAAACTATGAATGCTTTAAATCGTATTGATGTTGGTCATTTAAAGGTCCGATGTAAGGGTTGTAGTCTACGTGAGCTTTGTTTTCCGCATGGTATGACGGGTGAGGAGCTTACAAATATGGATGCTGTTGTAGAGCAGTCCAGGTCATTACACAAAAATGATTTTCTGTATCGCGGTGGCGAAAAAGCAATGGCAATTTATGCTGTTCGATCGGGTTGCATAAAAACCATGACGGAAAGTTTCAGTGGTAATGAGCAGATTGTTGGTTTTCATCTGGCCGGCGAAATACTTGGTCTGGACGGTTTTGCGGATGGTGTGTACACCTGCAATGCGGTGGCATTAGAAACTGCCAGTGTTTGTGAATTACCGCTCGATCAACTCGAAAAGCTTTGTTATAAATTGCCTGGTTTGCAAAAGCAGATGCGACGCATTATGGGTAAAGAGGTGAGTAAAGACCATAAGCTATTGCTTTTGCTTGGAAAGATGACAGCAGACGAGCGTCTCGCCAGTTTTTTGCTAAGTCTGTCTGCACGCATGGATGAACGCCACTGGAATGCAAATGAATTTAATCTGATGATGCCAAGACAGGATATAGCTAACTATCTTGGCATGGCGGTAGAAACGGTTAGTCGGTTATTTGCTGGTTTTCAGGATGAGAATATTATTGCAGTGGATCGCAGACATATTACTATTCTTGACATATCCAGGTTGAAAGCTGTGGTAGGGGATTGTGAGCCCGGTGAATAGCGTTATGCATTGGTAATACGGCTCGATCGTTATCTCTTCGCATTACCGTTATTGCCCACAGTAGTGCTGGTTTCAATACTGGTGACTGCAACGATTCTCTGGGGTAGCGGTGTTGCTCGTCAGTTTGTCGATTTAAGGCAACGTTAATATTGTTATTTGCATATTTGTGTGAAAAAACACATAAACCCCTGCTAGTTGACTCATATCAAGTTTTTTAAAATTTAAAGTATATACACTCCCGTCATTATTTCTCTCGGCTGGTCTGTTTGCAATGCTGACGGCTAGCGCGATTCCATGGGGTAGCGGATTTACTCCATGGTTTATTGGCGAAAGGCAGCTAGCTAATATGCCCTTATCCATTTAATTTATGTGAAAAAACACAGTAAACTGACTTTTTGGCATTTATTTAATGGTTATATGTAATATACTTGTGCCGACTTTTACGTTATGATTTTTTGGTCATCACTTTTACAAGACTTATAACACTAGGTGGATTACCTTTATGAATACTGAATCTATGACTCATACTCAGACTCAGACCTATGATTATTCCGTAGTGCGATTGTTTTCTATTGCAACAGTCGTTCTTGGTATCGTTGGTATGCTAGTCGGGGTGCTTATCGCAGCACAATTGACATGGCCAGTATTTAACTTTGATATAGCGTGGTTGACGTACGGTCGCTTACGACCTCTGCATACCAATGCGGTAGTTTTTGGTTTTGGCGGTAGTGCCTTATTTGCCACCTCATATTATGTGGTGCAGCGTACCTGTCATACGCGCTTATTTGCGCCCGCATTGGCGAAGTTCACATTTTATGGCTGGATGATCGTTATTGCTTCTGCTGTAATCACCCTGCCGTTGGGCATTACTTCATCAAAAGAATACGCTGAACTGGAATGGCCAATTGATATATTTTTGACCATTGTCTGGGTCTCCTACGCAGTGGTGTTCTTCGGTACCATTGCCAAGCGCCGGGTCAAACATATTTATGTGGCTAACTGGTTCTTTGGCTCGATGATAATCACTGTTGCTCTGTTACATGTTGTTAATGCCGCAGTGCTTCCAGTTAGTTTGTTTAAGTCTTATCCTGTTTATGCAGGGGTGCAAGATGCCATGGTGCAATGGTGGTACGGGCATAATGCAGTGGGCTTCTTCCTGACTGCCGGTTTCCTGGGCATTATGTACTACTTCATTCCAAAGCAGGCTGAGCGTCCGATTTATTCATATCGCTTATCGGTTGTGCATTTTTGGTCATTGGCTTTTGTTTATATCTGGGCGGGTCCGCATCACTTGCATTACACCGCATTACCTGATTGGACGCAGTCCCTGGGCATGGTGTTCTCACTGATTTTATTGGCGCCTTCATGGGGCGGTATGATCAACGGTATCATGACGTTGTCGGGGGCATGGCACAAACTGCGCACCGACCCGATTCTTAAATTTCTTATCATTGCGGTTTCTTTCTATGGTATGTCAACCTTTGAAGGTCCGATGATGGCGATTAAAACGGTGAACGCATTATCACACTATACAGACTGGACCATTGCTCACGTGCATGCAGGTGCCCTAGGCTGGGTGGCGATGGTCACTATTGGTGCTATGTACTACCTGATTCCTAAACTATTTAATACTGAGATTTACAGTAAGGCGTTGATGGAAACGCACTTCTGGATTGCAACGATTGGCATTGTGTTGTACATCACATCCATGTGGGTTTCAGGCATCATGCAAGGCTTGATGTGGCGTGCAATTAATGATGATGGTACCTTAACTTATAGTTTTATGGAGAGCGTTCACGCACTGCATCCGTTCTACATTGTTCGTACCGGCGGTGGTCTGTTGTTCCTGATAGGAATGCTCGTCATGGCGTACAACGTGTATAAAACCATTATGCAGGGCAAGGCAATACAGGCCCCCATTCCTGAACCAGCGGTAGCGCACTGATCACGTATTAGGTCGCGTATTAGATACAAGAGGAAAATAAATATGTCACTTCAAGTTCAAGCTGAAACCAAAGTCGGTGTGCTAATTGTCTTATCACTGGTTGTGGTGCTCTGGGGGGGGCTCGCAACGATCGTGCCGCTGTTCTTCCAGCATTCAACAATGACACCCGTTAAGGGTTTAAAGCCATACACCGCACTGCAGTTAGAAGGTAGGGATATCTATATTCGTGAGGGTTGCGTGGGTTGCCATTCGCAAATGATTCGGCCTTTTCGTGCCGAAACCGAGCGTTATGGGCATTTCTCTGTTGCTGGTGAATTTGTTTATGATCGCCCTTTTCTCTGGGGTTCAAAACGTACCGGACCTGATTTACACCGTGTTGGTGGTCGCTACTCTGATGAATGGCATCGTGTGCATTTAATTAACCCACGTGATGTAGTGCCTGGGTCGATAATGCCTGCTTACCCATGGCTGGAAACTACCGCACTGGATGGTAGTGATATTCAGACCAAGATGAGGGTTCTGGTCAGACTGGGGCATCCCTATTCTGATGCTGAAATAGAAGCCGCGCCTGCAGCTCTGGAAGGTAAAACAGAGATGGATGCCATAATCGCTTATATGCAGTCATTAGGAGTGCATATAAAACAGCGCCGCTAATGACCTGCTTAAATACGCATAACTGTAAAACTTTGCCTGGAGTTAGAAGTGGAATTACCATCAACAGAAATGTTTTGGCAGATAGTGTGGACTGTTTTTGCTTTTGTGTTTTTTATCGTTGTTATTTTTTGGGCGTGGAGTGGGAAACGGAGGAAAAATTATGATAAAGCAGCCAGAATGGCGCTTGATGACGATAAAGAACTGACAGATGAACAGCGTCGCGATTCGTAGTTTATGAATTAAATATGTTTATAAACCGCGCGCAGATTTATAAATAAAAGCAAAAAAGTATAAGTATAAAGCATTGCATGAGTATTCGCAGTGTGTACTTTTGAAACACGCCGTAAATATAAATCCCATGTTTACCAAAGCAGGGCTTGACGGCAGTATCCATGCTACTGACAGTTTAAAAAGCATACACTGCGAATATTTATGCGATGATTAATAATATAGATTTATGGTAACTACTCAGCATATTATTCAGGTAAGGGCGTAGGTTATTGATTTTTCAGGCATCTGCAACATGGATGTTGCAGTAGAGCGTACATGGACGTATTTACAGCGTCCTGAAAAATCAATAACCTGCGTTCTTTTCTAAAATTACGCTGAGTAGTTACGATTTATGAAACAAAAAATAAACAAGGTTATGAGGAATTATTATGTCTGACTTTACCAGCGAATTCTGGAGTTGGTTTATTATTGCAATCGTGGTTGGTGGCCTTGTCTGGCTGATCTTTCTGCTTCGAGGGCAAAGTAAAGTTGAAGGTGAGGTCGGTGTGCCAACAGGACATGTTTGGGATGAAGATCTGCAAGAATTAAATAATCCACTGCCTCGTTGGTGGTTGATTATGTTCTATCTGACTATAGCCTTTTCTGTTGTATATCTTATTCTTTATCCGGGAATGGGCTCCTTCAAGGGTGTGCTGGGTTGGACGCAGACGAATCAATATGAGGCAGAAGTGGCCATTGCCGATGCCGAATTTGGCCCGCTGTTTGCACGATTTGAGGCAACGCCTATTGCTGAATTGGCAAAGAATCCAGAGGCAATGAGAACGGGCGAACGCCTGTACGTTACCTACTGTGGTGTATGCCATGGGTCTGATGCACGTGGTGCAAAGGGATTTCCCAATCTTCGTGATAATGCCTGGTCATGGGGAGGTGCGCCAGAGCAGATTAAAACATCAATTATGTACGGTCGTACTGGTGTAATGCCTGGCTGGGAGGCTGCCCTGGGAGGGCCTGAAGGTGTGGAGAAGGTTGCAGCCTACGTAATGAGTATTGCTGGTCGTGACGTTGACCAGACCCTGGCTACTGCCGGCAAGGAAAAGTTTGGTATGATGTGTGCGAGTTGTCACATGGCTGATGGTACTGGGCTTTATGCACTGGGTGCACCTAACTTAACTGATAACATCTGGGTGCATGGTGGTTCTCCTCGTGCTATTAAACAAATCATTGCCAAAGGTCATATTGGTGTTATGCCAGCACATAAAGAATTTTTGGGCTCAGCAAAATCGCACATTTTGGCTGCGTATGTGTATAGTTTGTCACTTGAAACTGATTCTGTTGAGTAATTTCAACAGAGTCAACAAAACAATCCGTCATACAGGACTTTGAGAGAATGTATTGTGGTTGTGTTAACCGCGGATTAGTAAGCGGAGGTTTTTTACTCCGCGCTACGCGGTTATTGTAAGTAAATATGTCACATGCCATAAGTTCACACCTGATGGTGAGGTGCAGCCTGCTAGAGTTTAGGACTCAGGATTAAATAAGATGCGGAACTTAACGCCGAATTTTTGTTTCAGATTGGATGATCTCAAAAGGCGCATAGTTGCGCTACGCAACGATTTGAGATCATTCAAGCTGGAGCAAAAAGGCAAGTTAAGTTTCGTAAGTTATTTGATCCTGAGTCCTAAGCATAGTTGAAAGAACGGGACCCTCCTTGTTCTATGCATGATTACCATTATATAACCTTTCTTTATTGCGCTAGATATCGCTATCGTATTGTTTGCTACCGTGTTTAACCCTGCTGTTTTCTGCGAAATTATTGATAATGTTAAAAGCTGAAAAAAGCAGACGGGCGGACTCATGGTTAAAAAACTTGTAACTACTCAGCGTATTATCCGGGTAAGGACGCAGGTTATTGATTTTTCAGGCATCTGCAACATGGATGTTGCAGTAGAGCGTACATGGACGTATTTACAGCGTCCTGAAAAATCAATAACCTGTGTCTTTTTCTAAAATTACGCTGAGTAGTTACAAAAACTTATTGTATGGAGTTGATTTTTTAAGGATTATAGCTCCGGTTACTGCATAGCCACATAAAAGCGTAGTTGCCATATTGAGTTGCCACGTATATTCGCTAATAATAGTATTAGATAATAAGTTTATTATGTTTAAGAATACATCAAGTTCAAATAATAAGGTCAAGGATGATGCTGTAAATGCCGTGGTAGAACACTCACTTTATGAAAAACGGCAAAAGATCTACCCGCGTGAAGTGCACGGTCTGTTTGCCCGATTACGTACTACGGGCGTGGTGGTCTTACTTGGTTTGTATTACATCATTCCCTGGTTGCAATGGGATGAACGACAGGCATTCCTGTTTGATTTGCCTGAGCGAAAATTCTATATTTTCAACATGGTGTTCTGGCCGCAGGATTTTTTTTACCTGGCTTTACTTCTGATTGTTGCTGCACTGGTATTGTTTTTTGTTACTGCATTAGCTGGGCGAGTCTGGTGTGGCTATGCCTGCCCACAAACAGTGTGGACGGAAGCGTTTTTGTGGATAGAGCGAAAAATAGAAGGTTCTCGCTCGCAGCAAATAAAGCTTGACAAACAACCGAAATCGTTTCGTAAAGTTAGAATTAAAACTACTAAACATGTTGTCTGGTTGCTTTTTTCCATTTTTACCGGTCTTACTTTTGTTGGTTATTTTTCACCAATTCGAGAGCTATTTGTAAATTTTATTAGCTTCAATAACAGTTTCTGGGAAACTTTCTGGATATATTTTTATGCTCTGGCTACCTATGGTAATGCGGGCTGGTTGCGAGAACAAGTGTGTCTTTATATGTGTCCTTATGCGCGTTTTCAAAGTGCAATGTTCGATCCAAATACGATGATAATTTCATTTGATGAGTCACGTGGATTACCGGTTGGACCCAGAAAAAAAACACTTGATAAAGCAGCAGCAGGTTTGGGTGACTGTATTGATTGCACTATTTGCGTGCAAGTTTGCCCGACGGGTATCGATATACGAGAGGGTTTGCAATATGAATGTATTGGTTGCGCTGCGTGCGTAGATGCCTGTGATGATGTAATGGACAAAATGGGGTATGACCGTGGCTTGGTTAAATACACCACAGAAAACAGTCTCAAGGGCCAACAAACACACGTTGTCCGGCCTCGTATGGCTGTTTATGCGCTAATCTTGATAGGGATAACAGTAGGTGCATTTTATTCTATTCTGGCACGCATACCCATTGGTATGGACGTGACACGTGATCGAAACACTTTATATCGTGAGACGAATGAAGGTTTGATAGAAAATGTGTATGTTATAAAAATATTAAACAAGGATACTAAGGATCATAGCTATACATTGACTGCACAAGGTATTCCTGATCTAATCCTTAAGAAAGATGCTACGCGGATAACGGTAAAAAGTGGTGAAATTGCTGAGCTACCCGTTCGTTTACAGGTTGATGCTTATAATCTTGTGCAGCGCAGTAGTGAGATTATTTTTACCCTGAAAGTAATAGGGGATGATGAATTAGTTGTCGTTGAAGAATCACGATTCCTTGGGCCGGGTTAATAAGTAGTGCATGAAGGAAACTATTTAATAGTGAATTTGTCTTACCAAAGCGTTGCTGAAATTTCAAGATATAGCCGATTAGTTGTAACTTCTGTATTTTGTGTTGCCAACCTCTTGCATCTGAGCCTGCCTCACTAAGAATGATTTCCATTCAGCTGCTGAATAAGGGCAAACAGGATTAAAATTTATGAATATAACTGAACACTGTAAACCATGGTATAAATATCCGTTGTTATGGATGATGCTTCTCATTCCATTTGCAGCAATGGTTAGGGGTGTGTGGATGATCTGGATTTCTATTGTAACTGCCGATGGTTTGGTAACGGGTGATTATTACAAGCAAGGCAGAGCAATTAACGAAGTCCTGACTCGCGACATAAGGGCGGCAGAACTAGGGTTACGTGCAGTGATTGAGTTTGATAATAGTAGTAGCGCTGTGACCCTGCAATTTGACAAGGGTTTACTTGAATACTATCCTCGGATTTTAAATTTGCATGTTGAGCATGCCACACGCGCAAGGAATGATTTAACCGTGTTATTACATCATGGAATTGATGATCGCTACATTGGTTATCTAACACAGAAGATAAGTGAAGGGATCTGGTACTTTGGCATAGACAAGGAAGAATGGAAGTTAAATGCTCGTTTTCATGTGCGTGCAAATAATGTAATTACTTTGCAAAGCAGGTATTAAAAAAGCAGTGAATAGTGAATAATTAAAAATAAAAGCAAAAAAACTGGTAGTAATTTACCATTAGTTTTAAAATTCATCATTCATTGATTTTTGGTAACTACTCAGCGTAATTTTGGAAAAGGACGCAGGTTATTGATTTTTAAGGACGCTGTAAATACGTCCATGTACGCTCTACTGCAACATCCATGTTGCAGATGCCTAAAAAATCAATAACCTACATCCTTACCTGGATAATACGCTGAGTAGTTACGATTTTTGAATGACTACTTGGTTTCTGCCAGTCTGTTTTGCCTGATACAGGGCTTCATCTGCTTTTTTTAGCAATAATTGATCAAGATCCCCAGCTTGTCTATCTAATTGCTCTTGTCTATCACTCTCTTTCTGATGCTTGATCTGGCTGAGTGATGCCAGACCGATCGAAACAGTGACTCTGAGTGTGTCGCCATCGAAGAAAAGTTTTTGTGCTTCAATCTTGCTACGTATACGTTCGGCTACTTCGTGCGCCAATTGGATGCCGGTTTCTGGCAAAATTACGGCAAATTCTTCACCGCCATAGCGAGCCACGATATCGCTTGATCTCACTTGCTCAGTCATCAGGGTGACCAGTTTGACCAGTACGGCATCACCAACTTGATGACCATGGCGGTCGTTGATCTGCTTGAAAAAATCGACGTCGATAAATAGACAGACCAGATCGGTTTTACTTCTACTGCAGCGATCGACCTCATGTTTAAGGCGGTCATCAAAATAATGCCGGTTATAAGCATTGGTCAAACCGTCATGGTAGCCGAGTTCTAATGTGCGCTGCCGGTTGATGCAGTTTTCGATGGAGATGGCTATCATTGCGCTGAGTTTAATTAGGAATGTGGTGCCATCATTTTTACTATAGCGTTTGGGGTCCTTGCTGAGCAATAACTGGATGCCCATGATCTCGCCGCCGCGTCTTAATGGCAATAACGCTGCAGACTGGTATT
>CAZYCY010000036.1:0-11608 GCA_964646145.1 uncultured Thiotrichaceae bacterium | reverse complement strand
CCCCGAAAACAACATCTATAGTGTCAGCAGCCTCAATTCATCCGTAGCCAATCTACTTGAGCAGGAGTTTGCCTGGATCTGGGTAGAAGGTGAACTTTCTAATTTGGTACAGCCGACATCCGGGCATATCTATTTCAGCCTGAAAGATCACTCAGCACAGGTCAGTTGCGCGATGTTTAAAGGTCGCAATCGTTCACTTAAATTCCAGCCTGAAAATGGCAACCAGGTACTGGTTCGCGCCAAAGTCAGCCTGTATCAGCCACGCGGTAATTATCAGTTAATTGTTGATCGTATGACCGAGTCCGGTGATGGTGCCTTACGTCGCCAATTTGAACAACTAAAAAATAAACTTGCGGCAGAAGGCTTATTTGATGAAACAGCAAAACTGGAAATACCGGCATTACCCACGTGCATCGGTATCATTACCTCAAAAACCGGGGCGGCGATACATGATGTATTAAGCGTGATCAAACGACGCTTTCCCTCCATTCCAGTAAAGTTGTTTCCAGTCCCGGTTCAAGGTAACAATGCCGCAGCAGCTATGTGTAATGCAATACAGCGTATAGACGAACAAGTAGCCGCTGGTGCATTAAGCTGTGATGTTATCTTACTGGTTCGCGGTGGAGGCTCACTGGAGGATCTGCAATCATTCAATGAAGAAAACCTCGCCCGTGCTATTTTTGATTGCACTATCCCCATTGTTAGCGGCATTGGTCATGAGGTGGATGTCACCATCGCCGATTATGTTGCCGACATTCGCGCGGCAACCCCCACTGCTGCTGCAGAAACAGCCACCCCCGATCAGTCAACCTGGTTACAGTCTTTTGACTGGTATTTGCAGCAGTTACAACAGTTAATCAATAATAAAATTGAACGCCAACAGGAAAAAACACAATGGCTGCATCAAAGATTACAACAACAGCATCCTGAAAACCAGATACAACACTACAAGCAACGTAGCCATGAACTGATTAAGCGCTTAATGCGTCAACGCCAGTCCATGCTCGATTTTCGCCATAGTCAATTAAACACATGCGGTGCAAAACTTTTTGCTCAAAACCCCATCATAATATTGAAGCAAAATAAACAATCAACAAAATTTTTAGCCTCAAGATTACAACAAGCAACATTGAGCTTGTTATCACAAAAAAAATCCCAGCTAAGTCATCTGGCAAGGACATTAAATGTGATAAGCCCCTTGCAAACACTTGATCGCGGCTACTCTATAACGCTGGACAGCAAAGGCTCTCCCATTTTATCTATTGAACAAATTAAAACTAATGATACAATCGAAACGCGCTTGCATGCTGGGCGCATCATTAGTGTGGTGACATCCTGTGTTGCAACTGACCATAAAAAATAAGCACCATAGCTGTGCCAGTAATTTATGGACATTTCTACAATTTTCCAATGACCAGATATTTATGAAAACTATTATTGCTGCTGCTTTAATATTGCTTCCAGCTTCAACTATTTTTGCCAGTGAGCTGGAAAAAAAAGTAAGCACTGTTGCGTATAAAGATATTGCTATTCATATTACACACAACCTGGGTGGCGTCGTACCTGCCACACAGGAAAGCAATATTAGCGCGCAGATTAGTGCCATCATAAAGTATTTTCACGTTGACACCGGGGCTGAAGTAAAAAAAGGTGATCTTCTGGCATCACTAGGCTGTCAGGAAAACATGTTAAAGCTAAAACAGGCCGATGCCAGTCTCAAGGCTGAAAAATCACAATTATCGCACGCAAAAATACAATTTAATCAGGCTGAAAAATTAAACAAACAAGGCAACATTTCTCAACAGCTATATAATCAGCGCGATGCTGAAGTCAATCGTTTACAGGCCACACTTGAAAACCGAAAAGCCATACGCTCGCTTGCACAATTACATGTAGATCGCTGCCAGATCAAAGCACCCTTCGATGGTTACATCACTCATCGTCATGCCAGCATTGGTGAACTCACACAAATCGGTACACATTTATTACAACTGATATCCAAAGAAAATAATATGGTTGAAGTAAAAATAAACCATGACTTGTTTACCAGCTTTTCTCATGGCAAAAATCACCGATTTGTTTTAAATAATAAAAGCTACCCACTTGAGCTTAATTTTATTTTACCGCTGCTAGATAGTAAAACACGAAATCATACTGCACGTTTAAGATTTATTGATGAACCAGCTATAACAGGTGGTGTAGGCAAGATATTGTGGCAGGAAGCAGGTCTTTCTATTCCATCCAGATTCCTGGTTTTACGCAATAATAAACTGGGCATCTTTATTGCAGAACACAAGGTGGCAAAATTTATTAGCATTGACAGCGCACGGGAAGGACACCCGGTTACAATTATTCTGGATGCGGAGACACAAATTATTAGCAATGGACGCTTTAATGTACAACCGGGCGATAGCTTAATAATCACTAAGCAGGGGAATACTAGGAGCTTGTCCGAGAATAGAAATCGTAGCGAAAATCACAGAGAAGCCATAAGGTGAGTTTATCGAATGAGGCGAATATAGGGTATATTTAACGATTTCGATAAGCTCACCTTATGGTTTCTATGGGATTTGCAGTAGGTTATCTATTCTCGGACAAGCTCCTAGTCCCATACAATAATTATTGGAGCCCTTTGCACGATGTTTTTACGAGTAATAACGAGCAATAATTTTTTATAAACAAATAATGTTTCTACGATTCCTGCAAAATCACGTACTCGCTAACCTGTTTTTTTTACTGGTGCTGGTACTCGGCACCCTAAGCTATTTAAGCATGCCGCGCGAACAGGATCCTGCCGTCAATTTTAACTGGATTCAAATTACAACTTCTCTTCCCGGCGCTTCCGCCATTGACATAGAAAAGCGCATTACCGACCCGCTAGAAGAAGTCATCCGCAGTGTTTCAGATATACGATTCGTTTCCAGTAACAGTCGTGAAGGCATCTCCAATATTTTAATTCGCTTTAATGAAGTTTCAGAAAGAATTTTTGACAAACGTATTGCTGATTTGCGCCGTGAAATTCAGAACAAACAAGATGAGCTGCCCGATGCTGCCAGCGACCCTTTTATTTTTGAAATTACCACAGACAATGCCTACCCAATTGCATCAATTGTCGCGGTAGCCATGGCTGATGATGAAAACCTGCGGCTACAATCCGAGCGTTTAAAAAAGCAACTGGAACAAATAAAAGGCGTTGATCGGGCAATGGCCACCGCACTGAACGACCCTGAATTACAGGTATTTTTTAACCCTGAAAAACTAGAGTACTATGGTATTAATCCCAGCGACCTTGCCGATACCATTCAAAGTTATTATCAAGACACGCCTGCAGGCAGCCTGCAAGTGCAGTCTGAAGAATGGTTTATACGACTAACCGGAACCAGCGCTTCAGCCGCCACGCTTGCCAAACTGCCCGTGTTAACCGCTCAGGGTAAAGTGCCACTCAGTGAAATTGCTGAGGTTAAACGTGGTCGAGAAAAAGCACGACAGCAGGTACGTTTCAATAATCAGGCAGCGGTGCTGTTTGCTATCACAAAAAAACCAGGAGCCAACACACTAGATCTGGTTGCACGACTTAATGAATTTATCACACAACGAAATAGACATCGTGACATTTCAGGTGTTTATTTAACATTAATTGATGACGCCACAGAAATAACCAATAAATCCATTAATATCATGCAAACTAATGCACTGGTAGGTTTAGCATTTGTACTTTTGGTTACCTGGTTCTTTTTAGGATTTAATATTGCTCTGTTAACCAGCATCGGCATCCCCTTTATCCTGGCCGGTACTTTCTGGGTAATCAGCCTGATGGGGCAAAGTTTAAACATCATGGTATTACTGGGCATTGTCATCTCACTGGGCATGCTGGTTGATGATGCCGTGGTTATTGCCGAAGCCATTTATCAGCGTCTGGCAAAAGGCGTAGATCGGGCGACTGCCTGCATCAAAGGCTTAAAAGAAGTCGCCGTGCCTGTCACCGTCGCAGTGCTCACCACCATGTCTGCTTTTCTACCCCTGATGCTAATGCCTGGCATCATGGGTCAATTTATGATGGTGGTCCCCCTGGTGGTTTCCATTAGTCTGGCTATTAGCCTGATTGAAGCATTCTGGATACTGCCGGCACACATTATTGCCTCAAAAACAGCCATAGTAACGAATGGCAACAGAGCCTCAAAATTGCAAAGATGGCGGCAGCGTTTTACCCACCGCTTGCAAATAATCTATGTACGCGCCTTAATTAAAGTTATGCGCTACCCTCTACGTGCTCTGTTCATTATTGTATTACCTTTTATTTTAGCCATTGCTTCGATTGTTGCAGAAAAAGTTGAAATTGATTTTTTCGCCAGTGACCCTGCGCGTAAGTTTTACATCAACATTGAAATGCCACCAGGCACGCCACTGGAAGCAACACTTAGCACCGCGCTTGTCATTGAAAAAATAGCCCGTAATCTTTTAACCACAACAGAAACCCGCGCACTGGTGAGTTACGCCGGACAGATGTTCACCGAAACGGAACCGTTCTTCGGCAATCACTACGGGCAGATCATGGTGAGCCTCAAACCAAATAATCATAATGAACACCGTCATGTAGATACTGTACTAAACGAAATGCGACTAGCCATTAGTGATTTCCCCGGTGCCAAAAATATCTCTTTTTTCCGCATCGCCGGAGGTCCGCCCACAGCTAAACCCATCAGTATAAAAGTTCTCGGTGACGAACTTCAGCAAATTCGCACCGCAGCAAATGCACTAAAAGAAATATTACATGGCATACCAGCAATCAAAGATATTTCTGATGATGCCGCCGACGGTCGTAACGAACTTAACCTTGTTTTTAACAACCACGCGATTCAAAACAGTGGCATAAGCCCCGCTGAAATTGCGCGAAATTTAAGACTATTAGTGGATGGTGAAATCGTTGCATCCATGCAACACATGGGTGAGGAACTGGCTGTTAGGGTAAAAGCCGCACCGCATGAACTGCATAATGTTGAATCGCTACTGTTTACGCAAATTGTATTACCCAATGGCAATAGTCGCCCGCTGTCGTATTTCCTCAGCCACGAAACGGCCACCGGTCCGGGTAATATCCGCCACTATAACTACCGCCGGGCAATAACCGTTGAGGCTGATTTAGATACAAGCCTGATGAACACGGTAGAAGCTAATGATTTAATCAAGCAACGCTGGCTTGAAATCAGCCACCAATACAGTGAAAACAATCTCAACTTCAGTGGTCAACTAGATGATATTGATGAAAGCATCAATGCCATGTTCCAGTTATTACTGTTTGGCGTTTTGCTTATCTATGCCATTCTCGGCACCCAGTTTAAAAGCTATTTTCAGCCACTGATTATTCTTTCAACCATACCCATGGCTTTTACCGGAGTAACCTTAGGTCTATTAATAACCAATAACCCACTAAGCCTGTTTACTTTATACGGTGTAGTGGCTCTCGCTGGCATTGCGGTGAACGCTGCCATCGTTTTAATTTCAGCCGCCAACACCCGCCTGCAAGCTGGCATGAGCATTACCCACGCCACCCTTTACGCCGCCCGTCGCCGTATTATTCCAATAGTAATCACCACCCTGACTACTATTGCAGGCTTATCCTCATTGGCGCTAGGACTAGGTGGAGAATCGCTAATTTGGGGTCCTGTAGCCACTGCCATCGTCTGGGGACTGGCTTTTTCCAGCCTGTTAACCCTGTTTGCCATTCCTCTGCTGTTTCGTTTGTTCGTTAGCGAACCGGGCAGATAAAACAGGCAAGATGATAAGATTACAGAAAAAACAAACATTTCGCCAAGTTATACTCTTCGCACTCAAGAATACCCATTTGTAGTACGCATCTTTTTGCCAGTAGTGCCACATGGGAGTGGCGTTTATGAACCAAAGGATGGAGTAGCTGCGTTGCAAAATCTTGCAATAGCCCACTCACTGCGAGAATGTTTAATAATAATCACGCCTTGCTTTTCGCAAAAACCTGCACACTCTAAACGGGCATTCTTGAGTACAAAGAGCATAAAGTTCTCTACAAAAAATAAATTCACAAATGACATTTGCATTAAGTGGTGAATTTATGGTAAAAAGTCGCTCGATATAATTACCACGAATCAACAAATCTATATAACACATTGATTTTACAAAAGTTACACAAACTGGAGCTATAATGTCAAGTACTGCGCCAAGCACAAATCACACTTTTAAGCCTTACAAGGAGAAAAAAGGCGAAGAATACATGAATGAAGAGCAAATTAAGCACTTCACCAAAATTTTGCAAGCATGGAAAGAAGAGCTGATGTCAGAGGTGGATCGCACAGTGGATCACATGAAAGACGAAGCCGCAAATTTCCCCGATCCGGCAGATCGTGCAACCCAGGAAGAAGAGTTCAGTCTTGAACTACGTACCCGTGACCGCGAACGTAAACTGATCAAAAAAATTGATGACACCATGGCTCAGATGAGCGCTGGTGAATACGGTTACTGTGAAACCTGTGGTGTAGAAATCGGTTTACGCCGAATGGAAGCCAGACCAACTGCCACACAGTGTATCGATTGTAAAAGTCTGGATGAAATCAAAGAAAAACAGACTCGCGGGAAATAAATCAAGCGCTGATTGATGCTGCATACAAGAATCTAAAAAAGCCGATAAAAATCGGCTTTTTTGTTTTTATCCGCAAGGCCCTTTACCTTCTATGCAGCAATACGATTTTCTAAATGCCCAACGATAAATCGACAACCTATAAAGGGCGTTTCGCGCCTTCACCCACAGGATCAGTGCATTTCGGCACACTGGTTGCTGCGCTTGGCAGTTATCTTCAGGCAAAAACAAACCATGGTGACTGGCTGATTCGAATCGAGGATGTTGATACTACACGTAAGGTGGAAGGCTCTGATCTCGACATTCTCCGCACTCTGGAAGCTTTTGGCTTTGAATGGCATGGTCAAATTATTTACCAGTCCAGTCAGACTGAATACTACCAGCAAGCACTCGAACAACTAATTTTAGAGTCATTAGTCTTTTCCTGTCTATGCTCGCGCAAACAACTCGCTACAACAAAAAGCAGTGTTTACCCCGGCACTTGTCGAAACCGTCTACCAGCAGAAAAAAAACAACATGCACTTCGACTACTGACTAAAAACAGAACCATCTGCTTCAACGATGCTGTGATGGGTAAGCAATCACAAAATATAGAAAACCAATGTGGTGACTTTATTATTAAACGCCGTGATGGTTTATTTGCCTACCAGTTGGCGGTTGTTGTTGATGATGCCAGACAAGGCATTAGTGAAATTGTACGCGGTACTGACCTACTCGACTGCACCGCACGGCAGATGTATTTACAGCAGGTGCTGGGGTATAACACACCGGTTTATTGTCACTTACCACTTGCCGTAGATGCCGAGGGGAAAAAAATCAGTAAATCAGATGACGCCACTAAGGTAGATATAAATCGCCGTGAGAAATTACTGTGTAACGTACTTCAATTTTTAGGACAAAACCCACCTGCTGATTTATCCGACTCTAACATTAACGACATCTGGTCGTGGGCAGTACAGCATTGGGATATTCGCCAGGTACCATCAAAAACCCATATTCAGCCTATCTCAAGCCAATAAATTAACATGCCTCTGCATTTAAATTAAAAAACAATTGTACCTATGACATCATCAGCCATGAAGATTTTGTTTATGCATTAGCCTCAATAAACTATACTGTTGAAGGATTACTAGCCCATTTACTCATCATCTCTAAATATTATCAGTTGACACTGCCCGTCAAAATCAACGCTCACCTGAATTCTAATCGGCTGGCAACAAACAGAGCAATCCTCAAAGTAATCTTGCTCACTAACTGAATCATCAATTAATATTTCAATAGCTTCACCGCAATAAGGGCAGCTAATATTGTGATTCAGCAGTTCCATCATCAAGAAATATCCAATATTGAAAAGCCATTAACGAGTCGGATGAAAAGGACACCACTGATTAAAGACATGCTATAAGTGCGTCCAGGTAAGCTTACTAAGGAGAAGGCTGTAGACAGTCTTTAGGGAATGCAGAAAATAGTGCATTTTTTACTCAAAAAGGAGGTGAATAGTAAGCTATTTGACGATTATCCAGGAGTGAAAAACTGCTGTTTTATGCGTCTCCATCCTTTGCTTCGTAAACGCCACATCCGTGTGGCACTACTCATAAATCGTGCTTCTATTTTTAAAGATGCCCTCATAGTAAATATACAGGCAACTAATTACTAGGAGCTTGTCCGAGAATAGAAATCGTAGCGAAAATCACAGAGAAGCCATAAGGTGAGTTTATTAAAATATGGCGTAGTTGGGTATATTTAACGATTTCGATAAGCTCACCTTATGGTTTCTATGGGATTTGCAGTAGGTTATCTATTCTCGGACAAGCTCCTAGGGAAGCTAAATATTAGCAGTGATTTCCTATTGTGCAATAATCATCTGTAATCCTGCAACTGAACGTATCCAGGGCTTTGATCCAGTCTTATTTTCCAGCTCAGTAGCAGCAGCATTTGCTGAACTGCGGTCGGGTTGAACATCAACCAGAACATAAACAATTGAACCTGAACGGTCTGTTTTCACCGTTTTTAATTCTGTTAAGTTTTTACTTTTTTTGAATTCTTCAACACTATCAAATGTGTTACCTGCATAAACCTGGACGGCGAAACTTGTAGTAGGCAATGCCATTATTTCCTGTTCCGGTGTTTGTTGTTCAAGCACTACAGGTACAATCACTACTGGTACTATGGCTACAGGCTGTTCCATCATTATAGGCTCTGGCTCTGCTAACAATACAGGATCATTTAATAATGCATCAGATAAGACAATTTCAGCGGGGACATTTTTCTCTGCATCTGCCTGTTTGCGATCAGCCTGCACCCACGGCGCGGGTCTGTTAGCACAGCCAACAAGAGTGAAAATAATTAAATTTATTGTAACTACACGACGAACCTTTTTTATTGTTATATTCATAATTATTCCTTTATGATAAGCAACCGATACAATTTTATTTTTAGATATTGTAGTGCATATAATTTTATTTTTTTACATTCAGCCGGATAATTCATATCAACACACAAAATAAAAAAAGGAGCTTCAGCTCCTTTTTTTATTTTGTGTGGAAATTGAAAAAACCAGAGGTTTGCCCGAGAATGGGAACCGTAGAAAAAATCACAAAAAACTTATTATAAGGTGGGTCTTATGTGATTGCTAGCTGGTTCTCTATTCTCGAACAGTCTCCTGATGAGATCTAAATAAATCAGGTTAAATTTCTGTGCAGAAAAAATGTTATAAAAATCACAGGTAACTTTAACCCACAAAAATAATGAGAATTTATTCGCACCTTGCCTAAATGGTTTCAGCGTCCACTTCTTTCATACTTAAACGGATGCGACCCTGACGATCAATCTCCAATACTTTTACTTTTACTACCTCTCCTTCTGATAACTTGTCGCTGACGTTCTCAACGCGTTCATTGCTAATTTGGGAGATATGAACCAAACCATCTTTACCAGGTAAGATTTCAACAAAAGCACCAAAATCCATTATTTTCTTAACAGTACCGTTGTAGATAACGCCAACTTCTGCATCTGAAGTGATTTGCTCAATGCGCTTTTTAGCTTCTTCGGCGGCAGCCAGATCACTTGAAGCAATTTTTATATTACCTTCATCATCAATATCAATCATCGCACCGGTTTCTTCAGTTAAGGCACGAATGACGGCACCGCCTTTGCCAATAACATCACGGATTTTATCAGGATGAATCTTGATGTTCAGGTAACGTGGTGCATATTCTGACATTACCGTATTGGTTTCAGAAATAACTTTATTCATTTCGCCAAGGATAAAATTACGTCCTTCTTTCGCCTGCTCTAGTGCCTGCTGCATAATCTCTTTAGTAATACCATCGATTTTGATATCCATCTGTAAGGCACAAATACCCTCAGCAGAACCGGCGACTTTAAAGTCCATATCACCCAGGTGGTCTTCATCACCCAGAATATCGGAAAGCACGGCGAAATCATCGCCTTCTTTAATTAGCCCCATGGCAATGCCAGCAACGGGTGCTTTAATGGGTACACCGGCATCCATCAGTGAAAGACTGGTACCGCATACAGAAGCCATTGAACTGGAGCCATTGGATTCGGTAATTTCAGACACCACACGAATCGTGTAAGGAAAGTCTTCTTCTGACGGCATCACACCTAGTACGCCACGTTTTGCCAGGCGACCATGACCAACCTCACGACGTTTAGGCGAACCAACCATACCGGTTTCACCGACACAGTATGGAGGAAAGTTGTAATGCAGCATGAAGGGTTCGCGGTATGAGCCATCCAGTGCATCAATAATTTGTGCATCACGTGCAGTGCCTAATGTGGTAACAACCAGCGCCTGGGTTTCACCACGAGTAAACAGTGCAGAGCCGTGAGTGCGTGGCAGTACGCCTGTACGTGCGGTAATGGCGCGGACATCGGCGGTGCTACGACCATCAATGCGCTTTTCACCCGCAATGTAGCGAGAACGAACAACTTTCTTTTCTAATTTTCCAAAAGCACCTTTGATCTCGTCCTTAGACCAACCATCGTCTGTCTGCAGTGCTTCAACAGCGGCTCTTTTTGCAGCTTTAACCGCATCCTGTCGCGCCATTTTCTCTGCAATCTGATATGCATCAGTAATTGCCGCTGTGCTGATTTCAGCCACTTTTTCTGTCAGTGTTTCATCAGCAACAGGTGCAATGTATTCCCACTTAGGATTACCAACTTCTGCCGCAAACTCACTAATGGCAGCAACCACTGTTTGCATCTGCTCATGACCAAACATGACCGCACCTAACATAACTTCTTCGGAGAGTATTTTAGCTTCAGATTCAACCATCAATACTGCTTTTTCAGTACCCGCAACCACCAGATCAAGGTCAGAGGTTTCCAGTGCTTCCTTGTTTGGATTTAGCAGATACTCACCGTCTTTGTAGCCCACACGCGCAGCACCAAGGGGACCTGCAAAAGGCACACCGGCGATGCATAGTGCCGCAGAAGCACCAATAATTGAAGGGATCTCAGGATCAATATCGCCGCTCATGGAAACCACGGTGGCGATGATTTGGCATTCGTTAGTAAAGCCTTTTGGAAATAAAGGACGGATTGGGCGATCGATTAAACGACAGGTCAGAATCTCTGCTTCGCTGGCACGACCTTCACGACGAAAAAAACCACCGGGTATTTTACCTGCTGCATAGGTACGTTCCTGGTAATTAATCGTCATCGGGAAGAAGTCTCTGCCCTCTTCTGTTTCTTTAGAGCATACAACAGTTACAAAAACAACGGTATCGCCCATGCTAATCATTACTGCACCGGTTGCCTGTCGAGCAATTTCACTCGTTTCCATCGTTACTGTTAGATCGCCATACTGAAATGATTTTTTAATTGCTGTAGGTATCACTATATTATTTCCTGTTGTTGGGCTGAAAATGGTAACTTCTCAATAAACCACTGAACTCATAAGCTGTAGAGGCTTTATCAAGTAGTCAATGATTAAATTTATAATCTATAACATAAAAACAATCGAAAATTATCAAC
>CAZYCY010000035.1:0-11615 GCA_964646145.1 uncultured Thiotrichaceae bacterium | reverse complement strand
TTATCTGCAACAACAAAATTTTTCTGGCAAAGCGTAGTTGGCTTCGCTGCTGCCTTGTATATTTTTAGCAGTGCAGAAACAGCTATTGAAACAACATTGGTTATTCCTTATACCAAAGATGTATTAATACCATTAGGTGGTGCCTTTGTGCTACTTGCTTATCTGGTTATTGTAGGTAGCAGCAACGCGGTGAATTTAACCGACGGTCTTGATGGCCTGGCGATTATGCCAACCGTGATGGTGGCAGGTGCGCTTGGTGTGTTTGCCTACCTTTCTGGTCATTTTACCTTTGCAAATTATTTGGGGATACCCCATGTTCCGGGAGTGGGTGAACTAACTATTTTCTGTGCTGCACTGGTTGGCGCAGGTTTGGGTTTTCTGTGGTTTAACACGTATCCTGCAATGGTGTTTATGGGTGATGTTGGTGCCCTTGCGTTAGGTGCTGCACTGGGTGTCATTGCTATTTATGTCAGACAGGAACTGGTGCTGGTAATTATGGGTGGCATATTTGTGATGGAAACCGTGTCTGTTATGTTGCAGGTTGGTTCTTATAAGTTAACCGGTAAACGTGTTTTTAAAATGGCACCGATTCATCATCATTACGAATTAAAAGGTTGGCCGGAGCCACGTGTGATTGTGCGATTTTGGATTATTACCGTGGTGCTGGTGTTGATTGGTCTGGCATCACTCAAGCTTAGATAAATATGATTTTTTAAATTAATTAGTATGCAACGATTAATACCATAGAGTAATTGTTGATTTATAAAGAAGAAATAAAACATTATGACTGCCCGTAAAAAATCTGAACATAAAAAAACTGCCAAGTCTAAACATGCTGTTTATACACTTATGGTTGGATTGGGTAAAACTGGTTTATCGGTTGTGCGTTATTTGCGTGCTTTGGATGAAGCGGTTGTGGTGGTGGATAGTCGTGAGGCACCACCAGCACTGGCGATTTTAAAAAAGGAATACAGTGATGTTGAATGTTTTACCGGCAGTTTTAAAAAAAATCTGTTTGCTAAGGCGCATCGAATTATTGTCAGTCCCGGGGTTGCTCTGACTGAGCCGGCATTGATTAAAGCAAGAAATAATAATATTGAAATTACGGGTGACATTGACCTGTTTGCACACGAGGTAAATGCCCCCGTCATTGGTATTACCGGTTCAAATGGAAAATCAACCGTCACAACATTGGTCGCACTGATGGCAACACAGGCGGGAGTGAATGCGGTTGCTGGTGGAAACATTGGGCTTCCAGCACTGGATGTTCTGGATGACAATGTGGATTTATACGTGCTTGAGTTGTCCAGCTTTCAACTTGAGAGCCTGCAATGTTTGCCAATGAAGGCAGCAGTGGTTTTAAATCTTAGTGCCGACCATCTTGATCGTTATGAAGATATGACGGCTTATGCCATGGCTAAACAGGCTATTTATAAAAATGCTGAAATATGGGTTTTAAATAAAGATGACTCACTGGCAAATCAGGTTAAAACCCATGATAAAAAAACATCGGCGAGCAATCACCTACGGTTTACTTTAAACGCAGCAGAAGATAATGAGTTTGGCTTGTGCAGAAGTGACATGGATACAAGCGCAATAAGAAGTAGTGTAGATGGTGAAGAAACCCAGAAGAAAGTTGCAGCTCGCCCTGATTATTTGTGTTATGGAAAACAGTCGCTAATCGCTGTTGATAAGTTAAAAATTAAAGGTCTACATAATATACAAAATGCGCTGGCAGCATTAGCACTGGGCAAAGCAGCAGGTTTGCCCTTAGATAGCATGATAAATACACTAAAAGAATTTAAAGGTCTGTCTCATCGTACACAATTTGTTGCTGAAATCAACGCTGTGACCTTCATTAATGATTCCAAAGCCACCAATGTCGGTGCCGCTATCGCTGCGCTAGTCGGCTTGCCGGGAAAACATGTTTTAATTGCAGGTGGTGATGCTAAAGATGCTGACTTCAGTGAGCTTGCAGCTATTGTTGAGCAACATTGCCGTGCCGTTGTATTAATCGGTAAAGATGCGATAAAAATAAAGGCAGTGCTACCTGACACGATTACGGTCGAAATGGTTGATGATGGGTTCAGGGATGGAAGGTATTTCGCAAAGCGCCAGGATGGTAATGCGATTATGTCCGCTGCCGTCGTTACTGCACAGTCACTGGCACAAACAGGTGACACTGTTTTACTGTCGCCAGCTTGTGCCAGTTTCGATATGTTTGATAATTTCGAACACCGTGGTGATGTTTTCATTGCTGCTGTAGAGACACTGTTGTCTGAAGGTGTATTGTGAGTGTAGCGGCTGATGTTATCAAAAAATTACAGTCCTTTCCGCCTGCGAGTGGAAAGTTAAGAATTGATATTGATGATCTTGATCCAGTATTAACCATCGTATTTATTTGCCTGCTTAGTATTGGCATCATCATGGTTGCATCCTCGTCTATCAGTGTAGCCGAAAGAAATTATGGTAACCCGTTTTATTTTTTACAACGCCAGTTAGTATTTATCGTGATGGGCGTGTTTGCTGCATTCTGTGTTTTTAAAACTCGGCTGGTACAGTGGGAAAAATCAGGTATGGCATTACTAATATTCTCTTTGTTTCTGTTAATACTGGTACTGGTTCCAGGCGTTGGTAAAGAAGTGAATGGCAGTACCCGTTGGTTGCCACTAGGAGTAATTAATGTACAGGTATCAGAATTGGTTAAATTACTCCTGCTTGTCTACGTTGCCGGCTATCTGGTTCGCCATGGTGAGGCAGTACGAAACTCACTGTGGGGTTTTTTAAAACCGATGATAATGGTTGCTTTCGCTGGCTTGTTGTTATTGATGCAGCCTGACTTTGGTGCAACCGTTGTTATTATGGGTACTGTTCTGGCGATGACGTTTTTAGCGGGTGTGCGATTTATCCAGTTTATTTCGTTTTTGTTTTTATTTGCCTGTGCTGCCATTCTACTAGTGGTGACAACGCCCTATCGTATGCAGCGTTTAACATCTTTTACTAACCCATGGGCAGATCCGTTTGATAGTGGTTTTCAATTAACGCAGTCATTAATTGCGATTGGTACTGGTGGCTGGTTCGGCAGTGGTCTTGGTAGCAGCGTGCAGAAGCTGTTTTATTTGCCGGAAGCACATACCGATTTTCTATTTGCAGTGTTATCTGAAGAGTTAGGTTTTGTTGGTGTAACCATCGTTGTTTTGTTGTATAGCGTGTTATTTTTTAGATCACTAAAAATAGCCGCACTGGCCGAATCAGTTGGGCATTATTTTGCCGCCTATATGGCTTATGGTATTGGTATCTGGTTAGCCATGCAGGCATTAATAAATATGGGCGTGAATGTGGGATTGTTGCCAACAAAAGGTTTGACCTTACCGTTAATGAGCTATGGCGGTAGTAGTTTGATTATTAGTTGTATGGCGATAGGTTTATTGTTGCGTATAAATTATGAAGTCAGGGCAGTGGACAAGATGGCCAAGGCGGGGAAGGCGAGAGTTAAACAGACGCATAAAAAAATAAAAACTAAAAAGCCAACAAGTCAGAGCGACATCGGGGATGACACCGGGAGTGCATTATTATGATAGATGTGCGTCCGGTATTAATTATGGCAGGGGGCACAGGGGGTCATGTGTTCCCAGCACTCGCGGTTGCTGATGAGTTGCGTTCACGTGGTATCCCGGTGGTCTGGCTAGGAACAAAAGCGGGAATTGAATCAAGATTAGTGCCACAGGCAGGCTACCCCATAGAGTGGTTGAGCATTGCTGGATTACGTGGAAAAAATATTTTAACCTTACTGTTGGCACCGTTACGAATTAATATTGCCTGTTGGCAGGCATTGACTATTTTATTAAGAATAAAGCCCTGTGCTGTACTGGGCATGGGTGGTTTTGCATCAGGACCTGGTGGCTTAATGGCGTGGGCGATAGATAAACCGCTTATTGTTCATGAACAAAATGCCATTGCCGGCCTAACCAATAAAATTCTGGCTAAATTTGCAACCACAGTGCTACAGGCTTTTCCTGATGTTTTTAAGCAGGCAATTACTACTGGCAATCCAGTTAGGCAATCAATTTGCGATATAACAAGACCAGAACAACGCTTTATTCAACACCGTGAAAATTCAGCGGCTAATCTGCGATTGCTGATTATGGGCGGCAGTTTGGGCGCGGCAAAACTAAATGAAATTGTGCCGCAGGCATTAGCAAAAATAGACAAAAATACTCACCTTGAAGTGGTTCACCAGACCGGTCTGAAAAATATTGAAGCAGCGAAAAGTCATTACCTTGATGAAGGTGTGAAAGCAAAAGTTGAAGCCTTTATTGATGACATGCCATCGGTCTATAAATGGGCTGACTTAGTTATTTGTCGGGCTGGCGCGATGACTGTTTTTGAGCTGGCAGCAGCAGGCGTTGCATCAGTGCTAGTGCCTTATCCGCATGCTGTTGATGACCATCAAACGCATAATGCTCATTATCTTGAACAAGCCGGAGCAGCAATTATTAAACAACAGGAAACGTTAACAGTCGACTGGTTAGTCGAAGTGATTAATGATTTTTCTGCGAATCGTGAAAAACTATTAAATATGGCGATAGCTGCTCGTCAGTTAGCAAAACCGAATTCTGCAAAAAACATAGCTAATGCCTGTGTGCAGGCAGCGGGTATAAGTGCAGGAGATGTAGCTTAATGTCTGTTTCTGCTAACAATAAAAACCGTAGCCATGAAAACTTTATGCGCCGTATCCGTAACGTGCATTTTGTTGGCATTGGTGGCGCAGGCATGAGTGGTATTGCAGATGTTATGCACACTCTGGGTTATATTGTTAGTGGCTCGGATGTTGCCAGGAATGCAGCCACACGTCGGCTACAGGATATGGGTGTGAAAATTGCTCACTCGCATTGCGCAGAAAATATTGCTGAGGTTGATGTTGTTGTAACCTCTACTGCAATAAATGCCGATAATCTTGAAGTAGAAGCCGCTAGAGCACGACGTATCCCTGTGGTACCGCGTGCAGAGATGCTGGCTGAGCTTATGCGTTTTAGCCATGGTATTGCGGTTGCAGGTACTCATGGTAAAACTACGACCACCTCACTGGTAGCGAGTGTGTTAGCCGAAGGGGGTCTTGACCCCACTTATGTCATTGGCGGCAAACTAAACAGTTCAGCAACGCATGCACGTTTAGGCAAAGGCAAATACCTGGTTGCAGAAGCGGACGAGAGTGATGCTTCGTTTTTATATTTACAACCGATGATAGCTATCGTTACCAATGTGGATGCAGATCATTTACCCACTTATGGCGGTGATTTTTCAAGACTAAAACAGGCATTTGTTGAGTTTTTACATCATCTGCCTTTTTATGGTTTAGCCGTAGTATGTGTTGATGATGATGAAGTGCGTAGCTTGTTGCCAGAAATAACCCGACCGGTGATTCGTTACGGCATTGAATTTGATGCTGATGTTTGTGCCTCAAATATTCGTTATCAGGGAACAAAAACTATTTTTGATCTTATGTTACCAGATGCGGATAAAGCAATTGAAATCACCTTAAATATGCCTGGCAGGCATAATGTATTAAACGCACTGGCAGCCATATGTGTGGCTTATGAACTGGGTGTTTCTACACAGGATATGCAGTCGGCACTGTCGGGCTTTGAAGGCATAAGTCGTCGTATGCACGCTTACGGCGAAATAAAAATGGCAAAAGGTGTGGTGACATTAGTTGATGATTATGCGCACCACCCAACAGAAGTTGCGGCGACCCTCAGTGCATGTAAAAACGCATGGCCGGATAAAAGACTGGTGGTGGTGTTTCAACCGCATCGATATACCAGAACTCGCGATTTGTTTGAAGATTTCTCGCAGGTGCTGGCAGAATGTGACGTATTAATTCTGACAGAAATTTATGCTGCTGGCGAAGAAAAAATTTCCGCAGCGAGTGGTCGAGCACTATGTGCTGCTATTCGTGCGCGTGGAAAAGTGAATCCGATTTTTATCAAAGAAGTTGAAAATCTGGGCGCGGATTTGCCGTCAATTTTGCAGGACGGTGACCTTGTATTAACTATGGGTGCAGGCAGTATTGGACGCATTGCATCACAGTTGAAAAAATTGCTTGTTAATTGTTAATTACGAGTTACGGGTTAAAAAAACAAACACAGAGATATGCTAATAATGAAACACGAACCAACCAACACTGCTTTTTAATTCGTAATTAATAAGATGATTGCTAAAGTCAAAATTTTAAAAAACGAAGCTATGTCCAGACACACTAGCTGGCGTACCGGTGGTGTTGCCAAACAGTATATACAGGCTGAATCATTAACTGCTCTGGCATCTTATATAGCAACATTGCCGACCGATGAGAATTTGTTATGGCTGGGCCTGGGTAGCAATATGCTTGTTCGTGATGGCGGTTTTAACGGCACAGTGATTGCAACGCAGGGCGTTATGTCGCAACTAGAGCTACTCAATGACTTAAACAATGAAGCTTTGGTATATGTTGGCGCAGGCGTTGCCAGTGCAAAACTGGCGCGTTTTTGCAGTAACAATAAACTGATTGGAGCTGAGTTTTTTTCTGGTATTCCAGGTTTAGTCGGTGGTGCATTAGCGATGAACGCCGGCGCTTTTGGTGGTGAAACCTGGCCGCTGGTTGTTGAAGTTGAAACCTTAAATAGAAAAGGCGAAATAATAAAACGTAAGGCAAGTGAATTTGAATATGGTTATCGTTGTGTTCAAGGGCCAGTAGATGAGCAGCGGCAGCAGTGGCACAAGGATGTGCCGTTAACGAACCAAAGGATGGACAAGGATGTGTCATTTACGAACCAAAGGATGGAGTGGTTTGTCAGTGCAACCTTGAAATTGAAAAAGCAGCAACTAAAAAAACAAAGCATTAATAATATTGATATTAAACAACTGCTGGCAAAGCGAGCAATGACACAACCGACAGGTGTCGCCAGTTGTGGCTCAGTGTTCAGAAATCCAGAAGGGCATTATGCGGCGCAATTGATTGACGATTGTGGGCTTAAAGGTAAGCGTATTGGTGGTTCGGTTATTTCAACAAAGCACGCCAACTTTATTATCAATGAAAATAAGGCAAGTGCAACTGATATTGAATCTTTGATTAATCTGATGCAGCAAACAGTTAAACAAAAACACGGCATAACTTTACAAACGGAAGTGATGATAGTTGGTGAAGCTCTCTTGAGAGACAATAAAAAGGCTAGCTGAAAACATTGGACACGATTAAGAATGACGGTTGAAACAAACAAAACACTAGGCAAGGTGGCAGTATTGATGGGCGGGCTGTCAGCGGAGCGTGAAATTTCACTGCAAAGCGGTAACGCAGTATTAATAGCGTTACAGAATAAAGGCGTGGATGCACATGCCGTAGATGTTGATGAAAACATTATCAATAAACTTATGCCCGGGAATTATCAACGTGCTTTTATTGCACTACATGGGCGTGGCGGTGAGGATGGAACCATGCAGGGTTTGCTGGAAATAATGAGTATTCCATATACCGGTTCGGGGGTACAGGCATCGTCGCTGGCTATTGATAAATTAAAAACCAAGCAGATATGGCGGGCGATGGGTTTGCCCACGCCTGACTTTTTTATTCTTGATTCGGAGAAAAGTTGTCGACAGGCATTGGAGACATTGGGCCTGCCATTAATTATCAAGCCAGTGCTTGAAGGTTCAAGTATTGGAATGAGTAAAGTGGAAACGTATGAAGAAATGATTCCGGCGTGGCAACTTGCACAACAATGCGGTGGCGTGGTGATAGCAGAGAGTTGGATTGAAGGTGACGAATACACAGCAGCAATTCTTGATGGACGTGTGCTGCCAATGATAAAGCTAAAAACATCGCATAAGTTTTATGATTATGATGCTAAATACGATGCTACTGACACACAGTATATCTGTCCTTGCGGTTTGTCAGAAAGCCAGGAATTAGAATTAGCAGTATTGTCTAAAAAATCCTTTGATGCAGTGAATGCATCCGCCTGGGGACGAGTGGACTTCATCATTGATGAGAGTAATCAGCCGTGGCTAATTGAAGTAAACACCGTGCCCGGCATGACTAGTCATTCGCTGGTTCCAATAGCAGCAAAACAGGCAGGGATATCATTTGATGATTTGGTGTTGCGAATTTTAAGAACGGCTAGTTATGATCTTTGTCTATAAGGCAATATTTTTAATAGTGAATAGTGAATAGTGAAAGGAAAAAATAAAACATTGTTGTTTAAAAAAACCTTAAACATACTGCCAGTGCTATTTACAGTTGTGGCAGTCGTTTATCTGGGTTTGTTTATTAAAGATATTGAGTTTCCTGCTGTGTTGCCAGTAACGGACATCGTGGTTAAAGGAAAGCTTGATTTTGTTAATAAAGAAGAAGTTAAAGCCCTGGTAAAGAGAAACATGTCAGGTGGTTATTTTACGGTTGATCTGCGCAGTATCCGTGACCTGTTACAGCATAAACCCTGGGTTAAAAATGCTGCCATAAGAAGACAGTGGCCGGCAGGTTTAACGGTTTATATTGAGGAGCAAGTGGCCGTTGCTTACTGGAATAAAGATGCTTATTTAAGTGAAGATGGCAGTGTATTTCAGCCTGAAATTATTGATGTAACATTAAATTTGCCAAAATTAAATGGGCCTGTAGGGCAGCACGATAAGGTCTGGAAATTTATGAATGTTCTGTATAAAGAAACAGCAATGCTTGATTATGAAGTGGTGCAGCTAACTTTAGACGATAGGCGGGCATGGCAGTTGCTGCTTGCAAAAAATGTACCCTTAGCAAGAGAAAGTGCAGCAAACGACAGCGCTGAAGTGAACTTGGTTGAAGTTAAGCTGGGTCGTTTTGATACCGCAAAAAGGCTGCAGCGGTTTGTTGATATATTGCCGATATTAATTGCTGAGCCGAGCATAAATATTAGTGGTTTTAAAGAAAAAAAGATAAAGGTAATTGATATGCGTTATCCAAATGGATTTGCCGTCCAGTTTGCGGAAAATTGTTCCCTACATTTTCTAAACTTCTCACATTCATGTGAGCCGAGTGAGGCTTGAGACAATGACAAGAAAGTCTGATAAAAACATGTTAATTGGTCTCGACATTGGTACCTCCAAGGTGGTGGCCATTGTTGGTGAAGTGACTGATGATGGTGAAATAGAAATTATTGGCATCGGTTCAAATCCATCTAACGGATTGAAAAAAGGTGTGGTGGTCAATATTGAATCCACTGTGCAGTCTATTCAGCGTGCTGTGGAAGAGGCAGAGCTGATGGCGGGTTGTGAAATCAATTCCGTTTTTGTAGGCATTGCCGGTAGCCATATACGCAGCCTGAACTCACATGGCATTGTCGCCATTCGTGAACGCGAAGTAACCAGTGGTGATTTAGATAGAGTGATTGATGCAGCGCGTGCGGTGGCTATTCCAGCTGATCAAAGGGTGCTGCATATTCTGCCGCAGGAATTTATTATTGACGATCAGGAAGGTATACGTGAACCAATTGGCATGTCAGGCGTGCGCCTTGAAGCAAAAGTGCATCTGGTGACGGGAGCCGTAGGTGCCGCACAAAATATTATTAAGTGCGTTCGTCGCTGTGGTTTAGAAGTAGATGACATTATTCTTGAGCAGTTAGCATCCAGCTATTCGGTTTTAACCGAAGATGAAAAAGAACTGGGTGTCTGTCTGGTTGATATTGGCGGTGGAACGACCGACATCGCGGTGTTTTCCGAAGGTGCCATTCGCCATACAGCCGTCATTCCTATTGCTGGTGATCAGGTGACAAATGATATCGCGGTAGCGCTACGCACGCCAACGCAATATGCCGATGAAATAAAAATCAAATATGCATGTGCCCTGCGGCAGTTAGCCAATCCAGAAGAAACCATTGAAGTGCCAAGTGTTGGTGATCGACCGCCACGTAAATTGTCACGACAAACGCTGGCTGAAGTTGTTGAGCCACGTTATGAAGAACTGCTTGGTTTAGTGCATGCAGAGTTACGTCGTAGTGGTTTTGAAGAAATTGTTGCCGCTGGTGTGGTATTAACTGGCGGCAGTTCAAAAATGGAAGGTGTTATTGATTTAGCTGAAGAAATATTCCATGCCCCAGTGCGTCTGGGTTTACCGCAGTATGTGTCCGGTTTGTCCGATGTGGTGAGTAATCCTATTTATGCAACGGGTGTTGGCTTGTTGCTGTTTGGCGATCAGCATAGAAATAATGGCACCAGTCATATCATGATGGAAGGCGGAGTTAAAGGCGTTTTCGAGCGGATGAAAGACTGGTTTCAGGGAAACTTTTAACAGGCAATACAGCAGCAAAAAAATAGATGAACAAAATATTTAATATAAAATTGAGAGGAGAAAGGCCATGCCTATGTTTGAATTGATGGATTCCGGTGCACAAGATGCAATAATAAAAGTCATCGGTGTGGGTGGCGGTGGTGGTAATGCTGTGCAGCACATGGTGCGCAGTGGTATCAATGCCGTCGATTTTATCTGTACAAATACTGATGCACAGGCATTAGGGAGAGTTGATGGTGTAAAGTCGCTACAGATTGGTAGCAACATTACCAAAGGTTTGGGTGCAGGTGCAACGCCTGAAATTGGTCAGCAGGCAGCGCTGGAAGACCGTGAACTGATTCAGGAAGCCATTGCAAATACCGATATGTTATTCGTTACTGCAGGCATGGGGGGTGGAACCGGTACCGGTGCTGCACCAGTGGTTGCGCAGATAGCGCGGGAAATGGGCATACTTGTTGTTGGCGTTGTTACCAAACCGTTTGCTTTTGAAGGCACTGCCAGAATGAAAATTGCGATGAATGGCATTAAAGAATTAAGTAGCCATGTTGACTCCTTAATTACCATTCCAAATGACAAATTGCTTGATGTATATGGTCGTGATTTCGATCTAATGAATGCATTCAGTGGCGCCAATGATGTGCTTTGTGGTGCAGTGCAGGGCATTACCGAGTTGATTACTAATCCAGGTGTAATCAATGTTGACTTTGCTGATGTCAGAACGGTTATGTCGAAAATGGGCATGGGCATGATGGGGTCCGGTCGAGCTACGGGAGAGGAGCGAGCAAAAGAAGCGGCAGAAGCAGCTATTGCCAGCCCCTTACTTGAGGATGTAAATTTAGCAGGTGCCCGAGGCATACTGGTCAATGTGACCGGAGCAAATATGACGTTGGGTGAGTTTCAGGATATAGGTGCAGTGATCAACGGCTTTGCTTCTGATGATGCAACCGTGGTTATGGGTACTGCCATTGATGAATCACTCGATGGTGAAATTCGCGTGACCGTAGTTGCTACTGGGCTGGGTAATGGTCATCAGGTGGCCGTGCCAGCACCTGCGCCTGCTACAGAGATTAAAGTCACTAAAGAAACGCCAGCCGAAATAAAGTCTTCGAGTAGTGAGCTTTCATATAAAGAGTACGATACACCAACGGCTATTCGCAAAACCCGAAGTTCAGGTGAGGCGATGTCAGTCAATGGCGAATATGATGAGGAAATGCTGGATATACCCGCATTTTTGCGTCGTCAGGCGGATTAATTACAAATTATGAAATTTCAATTTAGAGATGCCCTTTAGTCAGTTGTGTGTGATAATAGGGTCTTTTAG
>CAZYCY010000034.1:0-11780 GCA_964646145.1 uncultured Thiotrichaceae bacterium | reverse complement strand
CATGCTACCGACAGTCTCAAAACGATAGATTGCCCCGACTTATTGAGAAGTTACAGAAATTGTCTGTAAATAGCTCGAACTTATGGTAAATTAAAAATTAAATGCTCTCATCAGAGTTATATTTATGTTGCCAAGTTGAAAGTCTGTGTCGCCCACGATCAAGCTGGGACCAAACATTTTTACCTGGTAAACCCAGTCATTTTTTGTGATTTCAATAAAGGCTCCCACAGTATACCCATAACCATCATCGTCATAAGTTACCAGGGGTTGCCCTGTTTTTTCGGTAAGAACTACTGTGCCTTCGACAGACAAATAACCTATACCAATACCTATGCCTGTTTTAAATGCCCATTTTTCTTTTTCTTTGCTGCCAAAGTTGTAAAATAGTGTTGGCGTTAAGTCCCAGAAAAAACCGGATATATTTGTATTGAGGTTTACTATGTTTTTATTGGTAATTTGCCTGTCAAGATCGTAATAGCCTATGTTGAACTCCAGGAAAAAACCCCAATAAGTATTGTCAGTAAAATAATTGTTTTTACTCCGAGCGATTAATGTTGGTAAGAAATGTAGACTGCTTTCCATTATGGCAAATTCAGTCAGAGTATCTTTATCAGAAATATATAATGTGGACTGTTGAGCTGAAATTCCCAAAAATATTTCGCCTGCAGAAGCTGGCATGGTAATAACGACAAAGCCACTATAAATTAGTAGCGCTGTCGCTATGTTTTTACAAGCCATTTTTTTCGTTATCGGGACAAAACCGTTCTGGCTCCTTCCTGCGTGCCTAATATCAGCACGTCTGCAGGGCGATTGGCAAAGATGCCAACGGTAACAATGCCGGGTAATTTATTTAATTCGTTTTCCAGTGTTGCCGGCCCCATGATTCTTAAATTATGCACATCAATGATCTCGTTACCATTATCGGTGATAAATCCTTCACGCCATACCGGGAGACCACCCAGTTTGACTAACTCCCTGGAAATAAAGCTGCGCGCCATTGGGATAACTTCAATTGGCAGTGGGAATTCACCCATTACATCCACCAGCTTGGATTCATCAGCGATACAGACAAACTTTTTACTGGCACCGGCGATAATCTTCTCGCGTGTCAACGCACCACCGCCGCCTTTGATGAGGTTAAGGTAATGGTCAGACTCATCAGCGCCATCAATATAAACCTCGATGCCGTTAACTTCATTTAAGTCATACACTTTAATGCCGTAGCCTTGCATGCGTTTTGTTGACACTTCAGAGCTTGACACCGCGCCTCTAATTTTATCTTTGATCTTGGCCAGTGCATCGATAAAGTGGTTAACGGTTGAGCCGGTACCTACACCAACGATTTCATCTGCGATAACATATTCAATAGCCGCTTCGGCTGCTTTTCTTTTCATTTCATCCTGGGTCATGTTTTTCTCCTGAAACTGTTTTTTAATTTTTTGTGTATGACCTAAATCCTGCAAGTGCTTGCACACATATAGCACAAGCTCCATATAGCACAAAAAATTCTCGGTCACCACAATAAGGATGACGCTCAAATTTGTGTTGCTCTACGAATTAATATTTTGCACTCTATATGCACGATCACTTGTAAGATTTAGGTAGGAATACTACTACAGTTTAGTGAGTGGTTAGTAGTGAATAGCAAAAAGACCTACTGCCCTCCCTTCACTATTCAGTGTTTTACCGTTATTCTTCACCAATGACAAAAAAATACATAGAAAAAATTCTAACAGCTCGAGTGTATGATGTCGCTGTAGAAACTCCGTTGGAGCCAGCAAAAACATTAAGTGAACGTCAGAAAAACCAGGTATTGCTTAAACGTGAAGACCTGCAAAGTGTTTTTTCATTCAAGTTGCGTGGTGCTTACAACTGTATTTATCAGCTAACACGGCGTAAAGAAGTGAATGGCGTGGTTGCTGCTTCGGCAGGCAATCATGCACAAGGTGTGGCATTAGCAGCGAAAAAACTGGGTTTGAGTGCCGTTATTGTTATGCCAAAAACCACGCAGGGCATTAAGGTTGATGCGGTTAAGTCTTATGGTGCCAAAGTTATCCTGATTGGCGATAACTATGACGAAGCCTGTGACTACGCAAGCGACTACGCTATTAAGAAAAAACTGGAGTTTATTCATCCCTTTGATGATGTTGATGTGATCGCAGGTCAAGGCACGGTTGGTCTGGAGCTGGTACGACAGCATGCCGATTTTATTGATGTTATTTTTGTGCCAGTTGGTGGTGGTGGTCTTATTGCCGGTATCGGTGTTATTGTTAAATATTTAAGTCCAAAAACAAAAATTATTGGTGTCGAGCCTGCAGATGCTGCCTGTATGGCATTGTCGTTCGAAAAAAAGCATCGTGTAGTGCTTGACCATGTTGGTATTTTTGCAGATGGTGTTGCGGTAAAACAGGTGGGTAAAGAAACTTATCGTTTGGCAAAGCAGTGTGTTGATGAAATATTGACGGTAACCACAGATGAAATTTGTGCTGCTATCAAGGACATATTTGATGACACCCGCTCGATTACCGAGCCAGCGGGTGCTTTGGCGGTGGCGGGTTTGAAGAAATATGTTAGCCAGAAAAAGCTTAATGATAAAACACTCATAGCAATTAACAGCGGCGCCAATATGAATTTTGATCGCCTGCGCCATGTTTCAGAACGTGCCGAAATTGGTGAGCAACGCGAAGCCCTGTTTGCGGTAACGATTCCCGAGCGTCCGGGAAGTTTTAAAGCATTTTGCCAGACTGTAGGCAAACGTGGCATTACCGAGTTTAATTATCGTTATTCAGATGACAAGACTGCACATGTTTTCGTCGGAGTACAGTTGCGCGATGGCTTGAATGAACGACTGGAACTAATCAAAAAGCTTAAAAGTAAAAAATACCCGGTACTGGACATGACCGATAATGAAATGGCAAAAATGCATGTGCGTTATCTGGTAGGCGGTCGTGCGGCGTTAAAAGATGAGGTTTTGTATCGCTTTGAATTTCCCGAACGCCCTGGTGCGTTACTGGATTTTTTGACCAAAATTGGTACCCGCTGGAACATCAGTCTGTTTCATTATCGAAATCACGGTGCGGCTTTTGGTCGTGTACTGGTGGGTTTGCAGATCCCTGTAGGAGAGCGTGAGCAATTGGAGCAGTATTTTGATACTTTGGCGTATCCGTACTGGCAGGAAACGGATAACCCAGCGTATCAGCTATTTTTGTCTTTGTAGCGTTTCCGCTGATGATTCGCTACGATTCAACTGCTTTTTTAAGGATAATCGTTTTGCACGTGGTAGCAGCATTTTTCAGTAATAACCTTTTGCAGAGGAATATCCCGGCTGTGAGCGTTTAACCGTTCTACTTTTTGTATTTCATGAGCCAGTCCCACCAATGTCGGCTTTTTCCAGAAATGTCGATGTTGCAGGTAAGCCAGGGTGCGGTCATAAAATCCCCCGCCCATACCCATGCGATTGCCATGAACATCAAAGGCAACCAGAGGTAATAACAGTAAATCCAGCTGACCGGCAGTTTTCCATTTTGATGGGTGGCACATTGGCTCGGGGATATTGAAGCGGTTGAGCTTTAACTGCTGGTCTGTATCATAGGGTGCAAAATAAAGGCTGTTTTTTAGTGGCGAAAGTATTGGTAAATAAATTTTTTTACCCGCAAAGCGGGCATGATCGATGAGAAGGCAGGGGTCAATTTCGCCATCATTAGCCAGGTACAAAGCAATGCGATGACTGTTGCGCCAGGCTTTTTCTTTTATGGTGTTGAGATGCAGTGCCTTGGCGTGTTGCAATTGTGTGGTGTTTGATAATGACTGGCGCTGGCTGCGTTTTAGTCGTCTGATGTCTGCATTGCCGAGACCGTTGACGCTTATGTTGTCAGCAGTATTGTTGGGCATGGCATCATCTGGCAGGGAATTAAGATGACACCTCCAGAAATGCCGTAGCAATACTGAAGACCTTGAACCGATAAGTTCAGGGGGGAGTCAGCGATGAAACGTCAGGCTTCCCGACTAGCGGTAATGCACACGGTACCAACAGTCCAATTCCCAGAGTCAGTATTTAAGGCTCAAGGGATATACCAGGTTGCTTACGCACACCCCAGAGATGTCAAAGCGGATGGATGCATCTTGCGTGTCTGGCTATATGCCAGGTTATCAATTTGAGCGTCTGTCCAAAACACGCATGCTGCATCCAATGTCTTATTTTAAATAATATTCAGCTTAAATCAACTGTATATTGTGCATTGAGTCATTGATTCGTTGCGAAAGTACATCCATTCGTTGATTTAAATCGTTATGCTCGTTTGATAGTGCCTCGCAATGCAGGATTTCATGGCTCATGTTCAGCGCCGCCATAATTGCAATGCGCTCAGTGCCAATAACGGAACCCTGATTTTTTATTTCGTTGAGCTTGTTATTTAGCAGGTTTGCTGAGGCCAACAGGTTGTCTTTTTCTTCTGCCGGACAAGCGATACGGTATTTCTTGCCCATAATGGTTATGCTTAAAGGCTCAGTTTTATTCATGGTGCTGGGGCCCGCAGAGGATTTAGGTAACATAATTTATGCTTTTTCCATCGAGCGCAAACGGCTAATCATGGATTCTACCTGTACGCGAACCTTTTCTTTTTGTTCCACAAGGGTAGAGCGCTCAGAACTGAGGCGTTGAAGCTGATTGCGTAGTTCGTGGTTATCATTGTCCAGTCGTTGGCAGAGTTCAAGTAGTTCATCTACTTGATCTTCGAGTTTTGATATTCTTGATACCGTGCTAGTCATGCTTGATAGTAGAACGTTAAAGGTCATTGGTCAAATACTATGGAGAATTTATCACTGGATTGTTTTAAACTGGCGTTTTCAATAGTATCATCTGGCGTGTTTTGGTTATTATGCAAAGTTTTCCCGATATTTCACAATTAGAAAGTTTGTTATTTGATGTTGATGCTGCCCTGGGTGCAATTGAGTCACACGGTGCATTATGTGGCATGTTATGCGCACAGGGATCGGTGGTCGCCGCACAATGGATGCTGCATGTGCTTGGTGAGCATGAAGAAAGTAATAAGTCCTTGCAGCAGGCGGGTAAAAAATTGCTGCAAATTCACCAACTGTCTGTTGAGCAGATGAATGACAATAATGCTGAATTTGAATTAATGTTGCCAGATGATGATGAGCCACTGGAGGCGCGTGTTGAGGGGCTTGGTGTCTGGTGTCAGGGCTTTGTTTATGGATTGACCATTGGTGGTATTAAAGAAAACACCGAACTGCCTGAAGACAGCAAAGAGCTTATTAAAGACATCGTAGAAATTTCGCGAGCCGGTTATGTGGTTGATGAAGAAGCCGAAATGGCAGTGCTGGAAGATGATGATGAGGACGATGAAGTGGCTTATATGGAAGTCAGCGAATATGTACGCATGGGCATATTGTTGATTTATGAGGAATTGCAGCCATTGCAGTCTTCACAGACGGTGCATTGAAAATAGGCAATCTCCGCGCTCAAGATGTGTGTTCTTGAGCGTGAAGAGTGTAATTACGGCTTTGCTATTAACAGCTTGCCCTTACCAGTAATGCGCGGTCAAAATCTGGCTGTAATTCCGGTATAAATAAACACGCCTCTGTTTGATGCGAATTCAGGGATCTCATCAAAGATGTTATCTATTCCTGCATGCAGGCTAATTTTCTGCTTGAATGATTTTTCCAGATAGAGATTCCATAATTGATAAGTATGCGTACTGATAGCAGTTGTAACAACCTGCTCGCCTATGTGGTTTACCCGCAAGTTTGCATGCCAGCCTGTTGCCGGGTTATCGTAGGCGAAACGAAGACTTGCCCTGGTGTCTGGAACCCCCGCCAGGGTTTCGCCAGTATCCCTGTTTTCTGCATCAATATAGGTGAAATTACCTGTCAGGCTGAAACTGCGAGATAATTCGGTATTTCCTTCCAGCTCCAGTCCCTGTGTATAGGCTTCACCTATATTAAATCTGACGTATTCCAGAATCTCTCTGTTGCCAGACATGCGAGAGTTACCGGTAGGTTTTCTGTCGATCATATTTTCAAGTTCGTTGCGAAACAGAGTAATGGTTCCATGTAATCTTTCGGACTGAGCGACAAGACCCAATTCATAACTTTTTGCTGTTTCTGGTTGCAGGTCAGCGTTAGCGAGAACATCACCCCGTCTATTACTGGTAGTGGCGTAGAGCTCATAAACAGTAGGAGCGCGGAAGCCCTCACCGTAAGAAGCTTTGGCGCGTATATTATCGGTAAAAAAGGATATCAGGTTTAGCCGGGGACTAAGTTCTGAGCCAAAATCGGAGTGCCGATCCAGTCTGAGACCGGCAGTAATATTAAGTTTGTCAGAAAGAGAAAAACTGTCCTGCACAAAAACGGCCTGATTATCAACGGTTTTGTCTATAGTGTCCTCGCCTCGATTTTCCACGCCGTCACGTTGCTCTTCTCTATGCTCCAGACCAAAGGTTACCAGGTGCGAGTTGGCAAATAGATGATTTGCCTGTAACTCCAGTTGTGTCAGTTCATTTTTTATAGAGAAATCTTCCTGGTCGGGCTCTCTTTGTGCTCTATCTATTTGCCTCTGGTTTGTGTAGGGTGCGCCGATATCAGTATAACTTCGGTCAGAATCGAAATTCGAATAATAAGCACGGGCCATTATGGTGGTATCGTTAATTTTGCCGTCATACTTAATGAAAGTGCTAACCCGATCAGAATCGGACTCGCGATCCCAACGCAGCCCAAATTTTGGTCGAATCCCCTGGCGATTGGTGTGGGAGTAGAACAGTCCGCTGGAAACTCTGTGATTATCGTCTAGCTGGTAGTTAAGGTTAAGCATGCCGGAGTGTCTCACTTCATCATCAAAGTCGCTGAAGTTGTCAGCGTCAACCCGGTCATATTTCTCACCTAGATTGATGTGTTGTGCCAGACTAACGCCCAGTCGGCCCCAGGTGTTGCCGAGAAATCCCTTAATGATGGTGTTGCCTGCTTCGCCATCTTTGTTCATTCCGTGTTGCAAGGTACCGCTTCCTGAAAATTCTTTAGCAGGTGCCCTGGTGATAATATTAATTACACCACCAACGGCCTCACTACCGTATAGAGCCGAGGTCGGGCCGCGCACAATCTCTATACGGTCAATGATTTCTACAGGAAACTCTGTAAGATCCAGAGAAGTGTCACGAAACCCGGTGGCAAAGCGCATGCCATCAAGGAGAATCAATACCCGCTTGTTTGTCAGTCCACGGATTTGAGGGATACGACCCCGTCCGGAGACGCTGTCTATGTCCAGCCCCACCGCCTGACTCAATGCTTCAGCTAAGGTTTGCGCGCCCAGTTGTCTAATCTCCTCAGAATCAATCACCTGGATAGAGCCCGGTGATAATTCTATGTTGACCGGTGTTAAGGTGGGGGTGACGACTATGGTTTCAAGCTGTGCTGTCTCAGTGTTATTATTTGCTGCATGAGTCTGTCCAATTATCAGGAGAGGAGCTGCAAGATGCATTATAACGATAAGTTGTTTGACTGGGTTCATGAAAAATCTCTTATGATTTGCGGTTAAAATTGAATCTTGTCCTGAGCAGTGAGCGGAGTCAGCAGCATTGGTATGCTGTTAGGTGTGTTACCAATCGTACAAAATTTTTATGTGACGACATCAAATATTACTATCGGCGAAGATATAATCACGAATGATTATCATTGTCAATTGGTTTTTGCAGGGTCGTATTTGTAGCGGCATAATTTAAGATACAAGAGATGCCCATAATTCAACATGCTCTAGAATGGCAGATAAACCTCCCTTTTCTGCAAATAAAAAAGTACTATAATGGACAATTTGTTGTTTAATCTGGCAGGGAAAATCGTTTGAATCAAAAAGTTTATATAAGACGGCGTAAGCAGTTGATGCGCATGATGAGTGAAAATGCGGTGGCTATTTTGCCGTCTGCGCCGACACTGGTGCGTAACCGAGATGTGGAGCATGGCTTTCGCCAAGATAGCGATTTCATGTATTTAAGCGGTTTCGATGAACCCGATTCCGTTATTGTGCTTATTCCCGGTCGTAAGCAGGGAGAGTATGTGTTGTTTTGTCGTCAGCGTGACCCAAAAAAGGAAACCTGGAACGGTCGTCGATTTGGAGCCGAAGGCGCAGTCGAGCATTTTTGTGTCGATGAGGCCTATGCTATTGATGATCTGGAAGATGTTTTGCCGTGTTTAATGGAAAACCGCGAAAGCGTGTATTACAGCATTGGCCTTAATCCGGGGTTTGATAAACACGTACTTGATTGCGTCAATCAACTGCGTGCACAATCTCGTTGTGGCACGCGTGCGCCGTATGAGTTTGTCTCGCTGGAGTACTTGTTACACGATATGCGACTGTTTAAAAGTCGCGAAGAAATTAGTTTGATGAGAAAAGCAGCCAGAATATCCGTGCAGGCACACATTAATGCAATGAAAAATTGCCGCCCGGGTTTACGCGAATACGAACTGGAAGCCGAGTTTCTATTTGAATTTAAACGTAGTGGCGCTGACTGGGCATACACTTCTATTGTTGGCGGTGGTGAAAATGCCTGTGTTTTGCATTACACCGAAAATAATGCCGTATTGAACGATAAAGAGCTGGTGCTGATTGATGCGGGTGCTGAATATCAGGGCTATGCCGCCGACATCACCCGTACTTTCCCGATAAATGGAAAATACACCGTACCGCAGCAGGAAATTTATGAGTTAGTATTGCAAGCGCAGGAAGCGGCCTTTGCCAAAGTGAAACCGGGTAACCTCTGGAATGACCCGCATGATGCTGCGGTCGATGTGTTAACCAAAGGCATGGTTGAGCTTGGCTTATTAAAAGGCAGACCAGCACAGTTAATCAAAGATAGCCGTTACATGAAATATTATATGCACCGTACCGGTCACTGGTTAGGCATGGATGTGCATGATGTTGGTGACTACAAGGTAGATAATAACTGGCGTTTACTGGAAAAAGGCATGGTATTAACAGTAGAGCCGGGTTTATACATTCCCGCAGGCAGCCGTGGTGCTAAACGCTGGTGGAACATTGGTGTGCGCATTGAGGACGATCTACTGGTGACTAAAGACGGCTATGATTTGCTAACTAAAGGTCTACCTCGAACAGTTGCCGAAGTTGAAGCGGTGATGGCTGGCTAAAAAACACTTTAGATTTTTAGAGATGCCCATATGTCAAATATTGTTGCAAATAATTGTTTTGACCTGATTATCATCGGTGGTGGTCTTGCCGGTGCCAGCTTTGCCTGTGCTTTGCGAAACTCAGGCTTGAAAATTGCGCTGGTTGAAGCGCATCAACTCAATACCGATTCACAACCAAGTTATGACGACAGAACCGTGGCGCTGTCTTATGGCAGTCGCTGCATTTTCGATGGTCTGGGTTTGTGGTCTTTGCTTGCTCCCTATGCCGAAGCCATAAATAATATTCACATATCAGACCGTGGTCATTTTGGTGTTACCCGTTTAAACAAAAAGCAGGAAGGCGTAGAGGCGTTGGGTTACGTGTTGGAAAATCGGGATATCGGGCAGCAGTTATATGCTGTTATTAATAAAGCGCAGAACATTCGCCTGTTTTGTCCTGCTCAATTAAAAACATTGCAACAGAATACGCAGCAGGTATCTGTTGAGATTGCAGTTGATGGCAAAGCGGATGACAAGGTACAAAAAATAACTGCAAAATTACTGGTTGCCGCTGATGGCAATAATTCTCAGGTGATGAAGCTACTGGCGATAGGCAGCAACCGGAAAAGTTATAATCAGGTGGCATTGATCAGTAACGTGACGCCAGGCAATGAACACAACAACGTGGCTTATGAACGCTTCACCGACAGCGGACCACTGGCGCTGTTACCGATGCAACAAAATCGCTGCTCCCTGGTGTGGACGCTTGACCCGGAGCGGGCAGACTATCTGCATGGTCTGGATGACTGCGGTTTTTTACAGCAATTGCAGCAGCGTTTTGGTTATCGTTTAGGGCAGTTTAAAAAAGTGGGTAAGCGTCAGTCTTATCCTCTGTTTTTGCAGACAGCGGCACAGATGGTGCAGGGTCGTGTGGCGCTCATCGGTAATGCCGCACACAGCGTACATCCGGTCGCTGGTCAGGGTTTTAACCTGGCGTTAAGGGACATTGCCTTGCTCTGTGAATTAATTGTTGATTCACTGCCGCAGCCGTTGGCTGAAACGACAGCCGATATTGGTGATCAGACTCTGTTGCAACGTTATGTTGTCTTGCGCGAAGATGATATCAGGCGGGTATATGGTTTTACCGATGCGCTGGTGAAAACATTCTCCAACAATATTACTGCACTGGCACATCTGCGCTCACTGGGTTTATTACTGGTGGATGTGTTGCCGGGTATTAAACACCGTCTGGCAGCGCAGAATATGGGTATGGGTGGTCACTTGGCGCGGTTGAACCGAGGGCTGCCATTGTGACCAAAAAAGTGAAGCAGAACACTGATGTTAAAAAATTTGACGTTGCCATCATTGGTGGTGGTATCGTTGGTTTGTGTTTTGCCAATGAGTTAATCGACACTGACTTTTCTGTTGCCATTATTGAACGCAATGAGTTAACAGCCATTAATGAGCAAACCAGTTGCCGCGTTTCGGCAATCAACCTGTCTGCCCTGAAACGCTTTCATCAGACAGATGTGTTACGCTCGCCATTGTCGCGAAGAATTTGCCGCTATGAAAAAATGTTTGTCTGGGATCAAACCGCTGTCGGGAAAATTCAATTTGACAGTGCCGAGCTTGGCGTATCGGAACTGGGTGCGATTATAGAAAATAATGTGTTACAGCAAATGTTGTTTGAAAAAGTGAGAGCGGCAAATAACATTACTTTTCTTGGTCCGCTGGAAATTACCCGCATTGACTATGATTCAACCGGCAGTAAAAAAGCTGGAAGCGCTTCTGCTGTCAGTGGTTGCGTGGTCAGTACTATAGCTTTATCTTCCGGGGAAAAAATACAGGCAGCATTATTGGTCGGTGCTGATGGCATCAATTCAAGCGTTTGTATTGCTGCCTCTGTCGAGCGTACTAAGCATACTTATAAACAACAGGCACTGGTGTGCAATGTGACGACCAGTAAACACCATCAACACACCGCATGGCAATGTTTTATGCGCAGTGGACCACTGGCTTTTTTACCTTTGTATAACGGTCAAAGCTCGATAGTCTGGTCGCTGGACGAAGATGTAGCGCAACAAACCATGGCACTTGATGATCAGGCGTTTAAATTGGCTTTAGCTGAAGCGGGTGAATTTGTCCTGGGGGAAATAATTGACGTCAGCCAGCGGTTTTTGTTTCCGTTAACACACGGTCATGTCAGTGAATATGTTAAACCGGGGCTGGCATTAATCGGTGACTCCGCGCACAATATTCACCCGCTGGCAGGGCAGGGAGCCAACCTGGGCATTGCCGATGCATTTGTTTTGGCGGAGGTTATTGTTGCCGCACGAAAAGCCAATCGACAGTGGGCAGCGTTGCATACCCTGTTAAAGTATCAGCGACAGCGCAAAGGTGCTAACCAGCTAATGGAAATGTCAATGACTGGTTTTAAGCATTTGTTTGGCAATAACAATGTTTTCTTATCAGAAATACGCAATGCCGGTCTATCGTTAGTAGATAATCTGCCTGCATTAAAATACCGGATTATCAAGCAAGCACTGGGTGTTTAGAGTGACTGCAGTTTTAGGGGTATAGGGATTCGATTATTAAACCCTTTTCAGGGTTAGGACTCAGGATTAAATAAGATGCGGAACTTAACGCCG
>CAZYCY010000033.1:0-11805 GCA_964646145.1 uncultured Thiotrichaceae bacterium | reverse complement strand
GCGAAGATTTACAACGAAAATATGGCATATTTTGGACTCAAGATTCATCTTCACGAAAAGTGACACACGGATGTGTCGTTTACGCACCTAAGGATGGAATTAATGAGGTGCCCTTTAATTAATTGCTTTGAAGTAATAAAATTCAGGCAATCTGGAAATATAGTCAAAAGTAATCTCAGCGATATTGTTATGACGATTATTAGATGTGCTCGGTCTAATGATCTGGTTTTCATTTACATCAAGTTCTAGTAAAAAAAGGTCATCAAAGATGGTTATTAAACCCTCAACTTCATCAACACTTGCTTTCCTTTGCATTGTGTTTAAAAACAGAAAGTGAATATAATCTGTTAGACTCAGTTGTGATACAACATCACGCAAGTCATCATCATCATTGCCTTCGCCGTTATAAATTAAGCCGGGAATACCTGACTGGCTGCCGTCATAACTTCTTTCATTTAGCAACAGGTGTTCACGAATGCTTTTGTGATAATTGGCAAAACTTAAGGCATCCATTGGCACATCAGGTAAGCGTCCAATTTTTAACGACATTGAATGCCAGCCTTTATTGCCTAAATACAGAATTTGCCATCTACTACCAGGAGGATTTTCAGAACCTGATGCCATAAATTCAAAAATACGTTCATCTACAGAGCTATTGGTTGCTGCCGGATGCCATTTTAGTGAATCCAACAGTGGCATTAGACTTTCTTCAAACGATCTTGGTCTTTCAGTGTTTAATAAATATTCCCTGGAAAACAGCAAGGCGGTAAAGATTTCTTCATATGTTTCTGCACCGCTGTCTTTGATTGATTCAATAATTTTTACTCTGTCTTCTCGTGATCGACCAGAAAAGAAATAATTGGCAAGCACTTCAATTGCTCTTGGCAAAATCAGAGGATGCCCGGCGATGACATCGTACAAATCATCACAGGTAGTAATGAAATACTCATCAAGAATCAGTTGTGGTTCAGTGTTTGGAAAGTTTGTTGTGCTAATGACATAACCAGAATCTTCATCGGTTAAATAAAAATCTTTACATGCAGTACCACCTTTTACTGAATCCTCCTCTGTTTCAAACAGCCCCAGATATAGTTCATAAGCCTCCAGAGCATGATTTTCAGAAGAACGTGAAACGCGCCATCGTGCTAAAGAAGGCAGGTTCGAGCGAACCATTTGTCTTATGGTGCTGCCACTGCGAATATTTGAAGTTAAAAAACGATACATGTTTTGCGCATCGATCATATCGGTGCTTTCCATTTCAACCGCAGGGGAATACATAATAGTGTTGATTAAAAAATACGCCATCCACTGCACATAAAAATCACGACTAATTGGGTATTCTTTAATTCGTGCCAACGGTATTTGCATTGTCCGTTCATTTTCATCAGAACTACTATCGGTATCAAAAGTATATTTTGCATCAGCTTCGTTGGCATTACCTTCGCTATCAAAACCTTCAATAATGGCATCGACTTTTTGTAACTCATCAATGGATAAAGTTCTGTTTAAAGCCTGTCTTGTATCAGATAGAAAACTGCTGCTTTTAGGTTTTAAATTGTCCATCCCGACACTAAGATCAAAAAAATCTTCTGCAGAAATGCCGCGCAATAATGTTCCATATAACTTGCTTGCCACCTGATATTGTGATTCTGCAGAAAGAGAATTAAATTCAGCCTGACTCAATGGTGCAGCAAATCCGCTAACACTGTTGCCAGAACTACTATCAGGCAACCCAGGGTCACAGGCAGACAAACTGACAGCAGCAGTAACAATAACCAGTTTCATGAATATTATTATGAGGCAATCAAAAGCTTTCATGGTGGATTCCATCTATGTTCATCTCGGAAATAAAGAAATGCATACAGCACAGCAAGTGTTATGTTGTATTTATTTTGTGCTCGCGCTTATTTTTATAGATTCTTTTACAGCCCGGAGAATCCAGGATGTCATTTAGACACTAAAGGGCACCTCTATTAATTCCATCCTTAGGTGCGTTAACAGTAGTTTTGCTTCAGATAAGGAGATAATACACCAGTTCCAGAAAAATCGTCAATTTTTCAACAAAACATCAGAGTTAATCGATGAACTACCCCACCGCAAGCAGACGGAGTATTGACAGGCTGCATGCTTTACATTGCAAAATCTCATGCGCCCAAGGTGGAGAACTCAACCACTATGGACTGAAAGTCCATAGGTTGCTCTTAACAACGACTGAAAGTCGTTTTGCTTTAACTGGGCACTGAATATCATAAGCCAGATAAATATCACCATGAAGCGCATAAAGGACATGAAGATCTTATGCCTTCATGTCCTTTATGCGCTTCATGGTGAATTGAAAAGATATCAATGCCCACTAAAAAATGTGTAGCAGCTAAAGCCTTGCACTAAAGTGCATAGTTTTGACTAGCGGTCTGAAACCAATAAACCTGAGCAATTAAATATCACTAAAAGTAGTGCACCTGTTTCTACCCTCATTTTTACTTTGATAAAGAGCCTGATCTGCTTTATCTAAAACCATATCAACATCATCTCCACGTCTAAAGTCTGCAATACCCACTGATGAGGTGATTTGGCAGTTATGCCCATCGTAATGAAAATTACATTTTTCGAACGATTGCCGTAACTTATCATTTAAAAAAACAGCTTTTTGCAAAGTAGTGTCTGGCATGATTAAAACAAATTCTTCACCTCCTATTCTTGCAAACATATCTGTTTTTCTGATTTTTGTATTGATTATCTCGGCAAATAATCTTAATACTCGATCACCTACAGCATGACCATACTTGTCATTAATTTGTTTAAAGTGATCGATATCCCATATAGCAAGGCACAATGGCACGTTAGAACGTTTCCAACGGTTAAACTCCATACTAACTCTTTCATCATAAGCCAGCCTGTTGGCAATGCCCGTTAAGGGGTCGCGTAGCAGTTGAGTCTTACTTTCATGTAATTGCGCCTGTAACGCTTCCGACTCTTTACGTGAACTGGATAGCTCAGCTATAACCGTTGAATACGATTGCAAGGAAATATCATGTTTTACTTTCTCAGCACGTTTATATTCGACAACATGCTTACGAATATCTTTCAAGTTTAACGCCACATCGTGTTTAAGGGCTGGTAGATCTGTTGACTTTGTTACAGTTTGTTCAATACTGGACACACCAGTTTCTACCGATTCTGTTAATGCCATAGCTCTGGTTGTTGCCGCATCAGTATCCTGGCATACCGTATGCATAAATGATTCAATATCAGTTAACTGCGTACTAATTTTACTTAAATATGCTTCAAGCTCATGCTTTTCCAGATCTATAGTGCTAATACTCTTATTAATAAGCTGCACTAACTTAGCAATAATATTTTTCCATATTTTAACATCCGAGCTATTAAGAGATTTTACTATAGCAAACTTATCCTGTTTAGATGATTCAGGTAGCGATAGCTGGTTTACTATTTCATTTAATACATGACGTACATTGTTATTTTCATCAGCATCATTAATGCCTTTTTCATCTGTGCTGTCTCTTGTTTGTATGCTTTTTTGTTCCGTGTAGATGTATTTAGCGAGTTCAATCGCTAAATCCTGCATTATTTCTGAGGTATTAATATCTCTCCGATCAAAAGTAAAACTTGTGCTTTCGGTAATGTTTTTTATAAACAAATTTATGCTATCACTGTATTGTTGATTGCTACATGATAAATCATTTAATGATTTTAATAGCTCTGCAGAAATCTCATCATCGGGTAATTCTTTAGCAACAAGGTCACGTACTTTTGAAAAAACCTCATCAGATAAAGATGATGCTTTTTGATCTTCCAGGTATCCTTTTAAATAGTTAAATAATGCAGTTTTTTCTACACGAAAGTCGGCATGGTTTATAAGTAAAAACAATTGATCCAGTTGTTTATTAAGCGTGCCTATATCAATAGTATCAGCGACTGAAACCTTCATCTCTGTTAACACACTATTCACTTGCTTATTGTCACTGCGTGTTGCAAGCGACAATCTAATAACAGCTTTTTTTAATACCTGCTGCATATCGATTAAACGTGCCTGCTTATCATTTAACAAGCGTATAGATTTTTTATAAATTTTTTTAATTTCATTCTCTGGTGATGTTCTCATAATACCCTCATTTTAAAGATACTGTTACCCGTACTTTATTACCACTGCCTACATACTCAACCGTTTTAAAACTAATGGAATTTGCTAACGCAATTCCACGACCATGACTATCAAATGCACGCTCGGGACTTATTTTTATAAAGTTTCCCCAGTCAAATCCTGCTCCTTGATCGATAATAATGAGTGATATTTCACTTTCGCCACGACTAAACTCTACGGTAACATATTTGTCTTTATAGATGGGTAGAGCCAATCTTTTTACAACCTCACTCTCCCAGCTTCCTGCTGCATTTAATATGGATTTTTCATTATACGTGATGCCCAAATTTCCATGTTCCACGGCATTAATTATTAATTCTGTCAGACCTAAAACAACACGCTCCGAGTTCGGGCAAGCATTTGCTAATAGTATTGCAAGGCTCCTACCCTCCTCTAGCGATTTAAAATTAAAAATGCCTTTATCCATCATTTTTAATGTTTGTACAGATTGTTTCAGGTTTTCTTGTATTTGCACATAATGTTGATAATCACGTATTGCTGTTTTTACTATGGCAACAAGTGTTTCCTGATCATAAGGTTTAGATAGATAATAATAAGCGCCAGCATTTAAACCTTCCACCATGTTCTTCTTGCCACTACTAGCTGTTTGTATAATAACAGGAAGCCTGTTTATCATCTCATCGTTTTTAATACGCTTTAGAACTTCTATGCCATTCATACCCGGCATTATTCGGTCGAGCAAGATAGCACTAAAACGATCAGGAGTTTCCTGTAACACAGACAAGGCTTGCTCACCTCTTTCAACACACACAACATCTATTTCATATTCATTTAAATAATCGGTGATGAGTTCAAGGTTATATATCTCATCATCTACCGCTAATACAGTTGGATTATTTTTTTTCATGAAAGCCTTGACCTACAACCAATCATTATCATGATTGCTCGTACTTTTCATGATATTGACATGATCAAATTCTTTTACTTCTGTCATGTTTTCTCTACATGGAATGCAGATAAGGGTCACATCATCATTTGGTTCAATATCTCCACAGAAGTTGTTAAAGTATGCAACAATGTTTGTAAAAACTAATTCTTTTTCGCGGTTGTTATCCAGGCATTTATCCAGATTCTGGTAACCAAACATATCACCATTGATGTTTTCAGCCTCGATTAAACCATCTGTATAAAGGATAAACTGATCTTTATCATTTATAGCAATAGTATTTAGTTTAAAACTATTATTTGTTTTTTCGTCAATACCAAGTGGAATGTGGCTGGATTTTATTTTGCTTTTTATCTCACCTGTCTGGCTATCTCTTATATAGACATCAGGCATGCCTCCATTCCACGCACTCACGCGTTTCAAATTTGCTTGTATCTTTAGTACGCTGCATGCCATAAACATGCATACTGGTAACAAGGTGTATAACTTATTGTTAATATTTTCAAGTATCGCATCTAACGCAAAACCTTCGTTGCTCATTACACTAAATATATCGGCAACGGGTAATGCACCAATGGCTGCGGATAGCCCATGACCGGTAAAATCAGCTAGCAGTATGTGCACTCCACCGTCTGGACAGTTTGCTGCTAAAAAAAGGTCACCATTAAATATTTCTTTTGATTTACTGAAAATCTGGACTTCATCAAACTTAATATTTCTTTCAGATAAGGCATAAGCTAATATTTGCCTGGCTACCAACTGCTCACTAATTGAATTTTTATGTAGCTGTTTTAATTCACGAATATTATCCAATGCCGAAAACCTGGCTTTCAGCGTTGTTACTGTAAATGGTTTAAATAGATAATCATCACAACCCGCTAAAATACATTCAGAGAGAAGGTCTTCATCCTCTGCGGATACCAGGATAATAACAGGTAAAAAAACATTGCTTGCATGGGTACGTAATGTGCAAACAAGTTCATTAATTGATACATTAATTTGATTTTCTTCAATCAGAACAAAGTCAATATGTTTTTCTGAGAACAGTCTTAATATAGATTTCTCGTCACTGACAACAACCACTTCAAAATCTTGCTGAGATAACATCGCATTAATACTGGTGATGGTTTCACTCGAGCTGCTAATAAAAAGCACACAACGATGACTTCGAATGGTGTTGCTATTCATCGCGGTTTTCATCTAGCTTAGGTTAATGTGCCGGCGCCAGATTTCTTGCTTACTGACACAGACTTAATATAGTTGATAGTAAATAGCTGATCAAAATTAGCAACTTGCAATATGCTGTTCACCTGTTCACTCGGTCGATCAATAAAAACCGAACCACCTCGGCATTTTGCATGTTCTCGTAGCAGTAATAACATGCCGAGTGCAGAGCTATCCATATATGTAGCTTCACTTAGATTTACATGATACTCGACACCATCCTGCCCAGGAATTTGTCGATAAGTATCACGAAATTCTTGTGAAACTTTGTAATCAAATCGTCCTGAAATATTGATTAGTACTTTTTTACCATCGTTAGATACTTCTTGACTGACTGACATAAAACGCCTCCAAAACATTGAGTCAAGCTATAGTTATGAATAGCCTTACTACTATTGTTATCGGCAGATCATGAAAAATCCTTAGCAGATGGTGGAAATAATTTTTTACCTAAATCCTGCGAGCACTTGCAGGATTTAGGTTTTAAGGCTCGACACAGCTAATCTGTGAGCAGTAAAAATAGAGGCTAGCTGAGTAGCTACTATAGAAATAGATATGGGTTATTAGCGACTATCTAGGGCAGTCGATCTTAAATGGCGCATGTATAGCGAGTCTTGAATAAGCCGCGTCTGATTCATCAATAAGCCTTATTTCCTTATTGCTGATCTTCGCGTGTGTATCGTGCAAAGGTTTATTACCTCATACTTTACCGTTGATACTTCCTCTTCTAATTCCATTCACCTCCGTATGGCGCACCCATACATCACCTGAATTAATATCAAAAACGATACGTCTGTGACCAAACTCACCAACATGAGCCACCAGAATGGCGATATTTTCTGCCATTAATAGTTGCATTGCAGCAGCCGCATTTTTTGTGCCAATTGAATCTTCAATATTCTGACCTTCAGTCTTCATCATATTCCCACCACCGAATATTTTTGCCTCATACTCGGTTATTTTTGTGCCTTGTTGTGTGGTCTCCTGTTTAAACATTTTCATCACATCATCTGCATAGCGACCATCAAGTTTTGTTGCTTCATTTTTGCCTGATGGGTGTTTAGGAAGTGTAAAATGGCACATTCCACCAATACGTAATTCTGGATGCCACAATGTAATAGAAATACATGAGCCGAGTATGGTGTGTACATGCGCAGCATTGTTCAAAAAACAAAATTCACCAGGATGAAGAAAAATTTTTTTATCTGCATGTTTCAATATCAGGCCGCTCCTTTAATTAATTTAAGTGTCCCCGTTTTTTTGTCTTGTTGGTTTTTTTTGAGCAAACCAGCAAACGTATCTGCAGAAACAGGTTTACTAAAATAATATCCCTGCATAAAGTCGCAGTTGGCAGCCAGCAAAAACTCCAGTTGTTCTTTGTTCTCAACGCCTTCAGATACTACAGACAAGCCCAAACTGTTTGCCATTGCGATAACAGCTTGTACCAATCTTGCATCCTGATCACTGCGTAATACACTATCAATATAACTACGATCAATTTTTAATGAATCAAAGTTATAACGTTGCAAATAAGATAGTGACGCATAGCCTGTACCAAAATCATCGATTAATAATTTAATGCCCATGTTTTCTATTTGTTTCATTATGTCTGCAGAATTATTTGTTTCTTCTAATAATATTCCTTCGGTCAACTCTAGCTGGATTGCATCTGATGGTAAATTATTTCGTTTCAGGGAGTCACAAATGGTTTCCACCAAAGAGGAATCAGACTGAAACTGACGAGCTGAAACATTGATGGTGATGCAAATATTTTTTTCGCCTGAATCATGCCAGATTTTTACCTGTTCACATGCTTTTTTAATCACCCACTTACCAATCGGCACGATCATGCCAGTTTCTTCTGCAACAGGAATAAAATATCCAGGTGTAATCATACCCAGCTTTTCACAGTCCCATCTTAATAAAGCTTCTGCTTTTACAATTTCACCACTTTTTAAATTAACAATAGGTTGGTATTCTATATAAAATTCATTACGGTCAAGCGCATGCCTAAGTTGTGTTTCAACATTCATACGCAATTTTGCCTGTACGGTCATTTCAGGTGAATAAAAACAATAGGTATTTTTACCATCTTTTTTAGATCGATACATTGCGGCGTCGGCATGACGCATTAGCTTATTGCAGTCTTCACCATCTTTAGGATAAACCGCAAAGCCAATACTTGTGGTAATATTTAATTCCTGACCGTTTATAACAAACGATTTTGCAAAACTATTAATTATTCTCTCAGCAACGTGCCTGATACCTAACTCAGGCAGGTGATCTTTTGTTTTGTCATCATCATCAAGAATAAGTAAAAATTCATCACCACCCAGGCGAGCAACTGTATCACTTCCTCGTGCACAATCGGTTAGTCGCTTTGCGGCTTCTTTTAATAAGTCATCACCGGCAGCATGACCAAAGGTATCATTAATATATTTAAAATTATCCAGATCAAGAAAAGCAACACAAGGTTTCAGATTATGTCGTTTCGCTCTTACCAGTGTTTGTTTAAGTCGATCAGATGCTAGACTTCTGTTTGGCAGGCCTGTTAATGCATCATAGCTTGCCTGTTTTTTCAACTTCTTTTCTGTAAGCACTCTAACTTCTATTTCTTTTTCTAATTTCTGATTGATTAATTTTAATTCTGCCGTTCTTTGTTTGATTTTTTGTTCCAGGCTACGCTGTGCAGAACAGAGAAATTCTGCTGCCTGTTTTTGCATTAACTGGTTAGTTATTCTTGCCCACAAAACATCAAAATCGATCGGTTTGGTAACATAATCATTTGCACCTAAGTCAAGTGCCTGTACCATTTCACGTGACGAACCTTGTGAAGTAACCAGTATGATTGGCAACTGTATTTTTGTATAAGTTGTCCGTAGCATCTGTAAAACAGAAATACCATTCATTTTTGGCATAACAACATCTAGCAAGACAAGATCAGGTAAATTATTATTATTAAATGATTCATTAATATATTCCAGTGCTTCTTTGCCGTCACACGCATCTATCACCTGAAGATTACCAATTTCAAGAATTTCTCTTATCGCTGAACGTATAACATCGCTGTCATCTACAACCAGTACATTTAATGATGTACCGGACAAAACGACTTCCTGAATTTCTGGCTCATAGTTAATATTAAACATTTTCAAAATCCATGGTGAATCAGTTTGCTAAAGTTTTGTACTGCGCCTGAAATGATTCATCATCAATCAAAGCCTGTGCAATTTGATTTAAGGGTAAAATCCTGTCTACACCACCCTGTTTTACTGCCACTGCTGGCATACCATAGACAACACTCGTTTTTTCATCCTGTGCTATCGTGAACGATCCTGTTTCATGCATTTCTTTCATACCTGTCGCGCCATCATCACCCATTCCGGTAAGAATGGCTGCTACGGCATTTTTACCTGCATAACGTGCAGTGGATCGAAATAACACATCTACAGAAGGACGGTGACGAGAAACCAATGGCCCTTCACGCACTTCAACATAATATCGAGCGCCACTTCTTTTCAGCAATGTGTGATAATTACCTGGTGCTATCAATGCATGACCGCGTAATACTGAATCACCATTGGATGCTTCTTTAACATTTATTTTGCAAAGTTCATTTAATCTTTTTGCAAATGAGGCGGTAAAACCCTGTGGCATGTGTTGCACAACAACAATGCCGGGAGCATCCTGCGGCATCACTTCTAAGACTTTTCGTATGGCTTCAGTACCACCAGTAGATGCGCCGATAACAATTATTTTTTCAGTGGTTTTTGACATGGCTTTACCGGTAACACCTGATAGTACGGCATCTGCGGTTAACTTAGGTGCAACGTTTCGTGTGTTTATTTTAAGTTGTTTGGTATTGACTTTTGCCGCGGCTTTTACCGCATCAGTTAGCTGAACCGTTGCTTCCTGTAAAAATTTTTTGGTACCGATTGTTGGTTTTTGAATAATATCAATGGCACCGTATTCAAGTGCTTTAACAGTTGTTTCTGAACCATTATCAACTAGAGTTGAGCAAATGATAACGGGCAAAGGATTTTGTGACATAATTTTTTTTAAGAAGGTAATGCCGTCCATTCTTGGCATTTCCACATCCAGTACCATCACATCAGGGCAAACATTTCGCAGCTTTTTTGCTGCAAAAAAAGGATCCGGGCAAGCGGCTATTACTTCAATTTCAGGATCTGAATTTAAAACCTGCGTTAAGGTCTGACGAACCACTGCAGAGTCGTCAACCAACATTACCTTAATCATTTTTTTATCTTTCATCTTTTATCTACTATGCGCATTTTTATTTCTATTTCATTTTCTATGTAATCAGTAGCGTACGATGCTCTACGAGGCTGTCTACGTCATTAAATTTTTCGATATACCATAGGCGCCACTTGTTTAAGTGAATTTTTAATTCCATTTAAGGATTCTGAATGACCAACAAATAAGTAACCACCACCAACCAGTTGATTTTCAAACTTGGCGACCAACTCTTCGCGTATATTATTGTTAAAATAAATCATTACATTTCTGCAAAAGATAACATCCATTTTTTCATTTAATGAAAAACGCTCATCCATTAAATTTAGACTTTTAAAATAAATATTTTTCTTGAGTTGCTCTCCCATCTGCACCAACCCATCACCAGAGTTACGACTGCGTAATAAATATTTTTTCTTTAATTCCAGTGGTATAATATTAACCTGGTTCTCTGTATAGATACCTCGGCTACCTGTTTGTAAACAGCTATGTGAAATATCTGTTGCTAGAATATCAAATAAAAAATTTTTCTTTGTTAACGCAATCTCATTTAATATGAGGCTAAGTGTGTATGCCTCTTCTCCTGTTGAACATCCTGCACTCCAGATATTAAGTTTTCGTCTAACTTCATTCGTTTTTATTGTTTCAAGCTCAGGAATAGCTGATTGTTGCAAATAATCGAAATGATCTGGCTCACGGTAAAAATTTGTCTTATTAGTAGTGATGACATCTATAAGTTGTAGTTTTTCAGAATCACCATCAGCACTGTCTAACGTGTGATCAAGATAAGATTTAAAATCACTCAAACCCAATACTCTTAAGCGTCGGCGCAAACGACTTTCAACCAGTTTACGTTTTGAGTCAGGAAGCTGTATTCCTACTGCATTACCAATAAACGTAGAAACTCGTTTTAATTCTCGTTCGGTTAACTCTGCTTGTTCATCTGTTGATGTTTTGATTTTTTTTTGTAATCCGATATTTTGCATTGAACAACTCCACCTGCGTTACCCTGTTTATATTTTTCTCCAATATTATCGACAGTTTTTATTTCATCTTTAACTTACTTAGGCGAAGCTTAATCATACCGTCAATTAATTGGCATTAATTCTAGCATTTAGATAGTTAAGCAATATTAATGCCATTATTAAAAATCGTGGTGAAATAGATGTGTAATATTTTTATGCGGGCTATAAATGGGGGGGGCTTGTGTGTGAAGAGTATAAACAGTACAGGGCATCTCTAAAAACAGAAGCGTGAT
>CAZYCY010000032.1:0-11860 GCA_964646145.1 uncultured Thiotrichaceae bacterium | reverse complement strand
AAAGACCAAAAATAACGGTTAATAAAGCGGGAATAATGCTAATGAACTGAAAATGTTCACCCTTAACCAAAGGGGCTAGTATGGCAATCGCAAAAATAATTTTTGCTAAATCAATAAAAAACTTACCCGCTTCTTTAATGGTTTCTTTGCTCATTGCCATGCTTAAGATTTTAGCATTGTTTTTGATATAAGAAAAAAAGTATTTTCCAAAAGTTCTGGGGACAAATATTTAATTTAATCTGAATCCGTATCTTCAGGATAGATACAGGTTTAATTTAAAGAAACGCACATAATTAAGTATTGTGTCCCCCGAACGTGCCAAGTATTGTGTCCCCCGAACTCTGCCCCGAACTCTTGATGGGGTCCACTATATTTATCCCGGTGAACGGTTATACCTTTAACGCAACCATCCCAAGCATTTCGGTAACCATTTCGTTTGTAATACGAGACCTCTGATAGCGCTCACAAAATTGAGACCTCGGGGTATTTTCGAAATGTAACATTTCCAACGCTTCAAAAAAGCCGTCTACGTCACATGGACGGAAAATCGCGGCATTATCTATTTTATTCTTGATAAATGTCGCAATCTGCCCCTGAACACCCGCGATAATAGGACGACCTGAGGCTGCGTATTCAAATAATTTGGAAGGCATTACATTTTTGAATGCAGGGTAATCACCCAGATGAACAAGCAACACACTAGCTATCCGATAATATTCAAACAACTGGCATCTTGGAACTGGTGTCTGGAGTATTACATTATCCAGGTCAGATACTGCCTTTTCGAGTACCGAACGCCTTCCTCCATCACCAATTATCCTTATTCGCCAGGATGGCGGCAATCTTCTAGCAATACCCGGAATAATTCTGTGCAAGCCCTGACCTTCACCAATGTTTCCAGCATAAATAATCTCTTTATATTTCGTTTGATGAGGCAAAACATCTGTGCAATCATCAGCTATTGTGTCAATACCATTTGTGAAAAAACGGTAAGATTTGACTGGATCTATCTCTCTAAAATGCTCTGCAAAAAACGGTGACACCAAATTTACCAGATCTGCATTTTTGATCGAGTATCTCTCCATATACTTAAACAACGGCAGCAGCAAGCGCACAGGTGATCGAGGGTACAGATCACTTATAGTCTCGGTAAAGATATCCCTGATATCGAGATAGAGCGGTACATTTTGGCGGCGACTCAGCATGGCACCAAGGAATGCGGTCATCAATCGCGATGACGACGCATAAACCAGGTCATATGATTGATTTTTAGTTAGTTTTAAGACACCTCGGGCGTAACTTACAAATGCACGGGACTGATCAACGACCCCACTCTTATGTGTTGGTAGTGCAATACGGCGAATCCTGACATTACGCACCGACTCATCAAGTGGTGCAGAGACGGAAAAGCTGTGATATCGATTGGGCACAGTAGTAATTACTTCCACTACATCATCAGTAGTCAGTTTTTCAGACAACACGCGCACCAAGGCGGTATTGCGAAACGAACCCGGACAAAGATCTGGTTCAAAATAGAAAGATAGAACAAGAATTCGCACTAATATCGTTTCTCAAGCACATTTTTATACAAAGAAAGCAGTTTCCCTTCCTGCTCCTCCCAGTTGACCTGAGATGCGGCTATAGTAGCATTTTTTCCAAACTCCTGACGCAATTCACTATTATCTACCAGCCGAAGAATCGCAGAAGCTAATTCACTGGTATTGCCAGGTGCGACCAAAAGACCAAGATCGTGTTCGCGAACCAGCTTGCGTATTTCAGGAAGGCTGGTTGCCACAATGGGCAGACCCGCCATCATATATTCAAACAGTTTGTTGGAGTCCGTAGAAAAGTGATTCAAACAGGTATTCTCAATTGGCTGCACACCAATATCGGCAGAAGCTGTATATGATGGTAAATCATGCAGGGAAACAGTATGAATGAAATGTACCCGATCTTCAAGACCCAGAAAATGTGCGCGTTGCTGTAGGATCAACTCAAGCCGACCGCCACCAATAAACACGAAATAAGCATCCGGCACCTGTGCCACAGCTTCAAGCAAACGTTCCAACCCGCGCCCCTGCTGAAGACCACCCTGATAAAGCACAATTGGCCAGGGCTGTTTCAAACTCAGCTCATCACGGATTCTTTGTGATCGTTCGACCAGGACAAATCGAGGTCTATTCTGTAAAACTAATGGGCGGGGAATACCGTATGCACGTGCAAAAAATTTAGCTCTAGTATCTGTTGTTGTGATCGTACCCGTAGCCCTTGGCATCAAGTGCTTCTCAACCCAGCCTACCAGTTTTCGGAAACTGGCATAACCTTCTCTATCGGTGCTTATCTCGTGGGCATCATAAACCAAGGGTGAACGAGTTAACACAGCAGCAAACCAGGCCGTTGGCAAGGTGTTTACATCGTGGGAATGTACCACATCAGGGCGCGATTTAACCAACTGCATAATCAGGCAAAGGTGTGTCCAGAGTCGCGCCACAATACGCAACACCTGTCGCGTAAGACTCATCTTGCCAATTGGACCAACTGCCACCCTGGTACCTGAGGCAGTTCCTGTCAAAGAGTGAACTTTACGCTTACGCCACTTCCACAAGGGACTGCGTGCTACACGAACCACATGCACACCTGAATCAAGTGTCTCACGCTCCTTAGTCACCCCCGGTGTATGTAGAGCATGTACCGTGACCTGGTAGCCTGCCGCCTGCAATGTCTCAGCCTCTTTTAGCACACGAGCATCATTACGAAACTCATTCCAGACAATCATGGCAATATGTGTCAAGTTAATTTCCACTCATTGTCTGAGTCTACATCTGCATCACCGTTTTCAATATTCACGAGTATGACAGGCAACAAACTCAATACTTCTATAAACAGCTGGCGCTGATAGTAATACTCAAATGCAAACATTAATGCAGCTAACTTAACATCTGCCTCAGTGATCCAGTGTAATGTTTTGCGATATTGCCTTGACTGAGACCAAACCTCACCCAAGCGTATGAGACCCTGCTCATTCGTTGGCCATGCTGCACCTAATGGCTCGATACCCCATTTCCCCCAGTGGGTTATCTTCACTTCATCGCACTCATTACATAGCAGTGTATTGGGTAGTATATCAGGATTAACAATTTGCCTGGGTAGCGAATCAAGTCTGGATTGCAGCCAGTTGAACCTTTGCTCAAGAGTATCTAATTGTTCTAATTGGGCGGGGTTGCTTGTTACCAAACGCAATCGCATTACCATGCCAATATTTAAGCGTTGTGACAGTGATTGCCGAGAACGAGCATAACACTCAACTAAATTTTTGTCAGGCACATAATGAAAAAGTTTCTCGAGAGCAACTAATTGTTTAAGCTTAAAATCAAGCAAGTTTACCTTTTGTTCACCGCCCCATAAATAAATATGGCAATGATGCTCGTTTACATTATTGATACCCAGAAAAACAAGTGAGGGCAGCCCGCCAGATTCACACTCTGCTAACAAGCTTGCCTCGTGTAATGCTAATGATTGACGGTTGCTGTTGAACAGCTTCACCAGGTACAACTCACGAGTCTGATCGTTGACATCATATGTCGTAACCTCAAAAGCCACCACATCGGCAATACCAGTTTGGTGCCAAACACAGTCAAACCGTTGGTGGATCGTCTTCGTAACCTCACGTAAAACACCGGGTATCCACTCGATAAGGCGACTCGGTTCTAATAATGACCAGAATGCCTGCTCCTGCTGTGATATTTGTGTAACCAGTGCCTGCCCATGAAAAAACAAAGCATTAATTTGAAGACGCTGCGTAAATAAAATCGAAAGATCAATAATCATACGAGCGAGTTGGTTCATCAATTGCCGAACCAGTAGTAGGCAAATAATTGCCACAATCACACTTGGTGCGCGTCCCAATAGAAAGTCTGACACCATAAAGATAAATGCCAATAAAAAACCTAAGGCTGCGATAATATTACTGATAGTGCTAAGATTCTGAGTCAAAATATTTTTAAAATACTCGCTCCATGTGTACCCTACCGAAAGCAGTATAAAAACCAACACCCCATAGCCAGCCAAAAAGATTATTAAGTCAGGGTAAAATATTCCAATAAACAGCAACACCAGAAAAGAGAATACAGCACCCGCAAGTGTGCGTGAATAACGTATATAAAATTGAGTAGCTATTTCATGTTGATTTGCAAACAGGATAATCTTCTTACTCTTTTCCAGCAAGCATTTTGCTCCGTGCTTGCCACATGCATTAACTACTCTTTCTGCAAGCAGGTAAAGCACATAAAACCCTGCTGCCCCTGCCGTGAGATAAACAATCAAATGATCTCGATTCAATCCTTGCCATGCTAGTGGGAAATAATGCGGTACATCAGTAAAACCAAGTAGCATTATCACTTTCAAAGGAAGAAAAAAAGTCAAAAGTAATGTTACCTGGGTTAGCAGAGTGGCACATATACCAGCAAGCGTATACACTGGTACTACACGCGCCAGCTTGAAGCCAACCGACAACGACCATTTCAAAGCATTGATGATTGTGTTTAACAAAAAAACCTCATCTCTCGATTAGCGATTAGATACTTGTAATTTCCAGCAAAACGGCTTATTCATCTGCATCACTAAAGAAATAGAAATACTGTTTATTTTTTGCATGAAACCTAACCCAGTTACACCATGATTTTCTTGTCCTTCATTCCAACCTTCAAATATTTGAGCAGATAGATGTTCACCATAAATTAACAAGTTATACTCAGAGTCTGCGTGGGATAACTCAACACCTTCATCCGTAATACAAGCTGTTACTGATTCACCAAGATGCAACAAACTGAATACTTCTACATCGTTGTTATGCTGACCATGCTCTGTAATTATGTGATCAGTTATAGTTAATTCGAGTATGTTCGTAGAACCATACAGGTTTCTGCTAACAATATAGCCATCATAGGCAGTATGCGAACCGCGAATTTCATAGTTCACATCGTTAAAATCACCCGTAAGCTTTGCTTTACCCGGCTCAATAGAATACTCGGTATTGGTAATAACTACATTATTGTGCGCCCACGCACTTCTTAAAAATGATGGAATATCACTATCATATTCATGGGAATAAAAGCTGGGATCAATTAGCCATTCAATTCCATCAAAAAAAAGAGTGCAGGAAAGGTTATCTTCATGTTTATGTGTTTTGCACAATGAGCTTGCAAACATACATAGCATAAATGGTATTTGTTCATGATTTCCTTTGGCTACTGCATAGCCAGCAACAGGTAGGATAGTACAACTCGGGGTACTGTAAGGTGAACTGCGTCTGATATCCCTACCAACCAGGCTCGGCAAACGAAACGTATCACCTTGCGATGGGACTCGTCCATCAGGATAACGCAAGAAATCTGACCAGGCATTCAACTCCTCAGCAATTTTTGGAATGTTCGTTTCTCGACCTGACAAGCTCACCAGCTCACCTGCAAACACTACAAGTCTTTGGATGCCATGGTGATAACCAATTGAATTTTCGACAAATACAGAATAACCATTATCACGCACGATCAGATGTTTAAATTGATCTGTCAATCGGTCAATACCGCGATCAATCCAGCGCTTTGAACAAGGAATTTCAGGCAATGCTACACCAACAGCAATTAATGCCAAATCCTGAAACCAGGCGTGATTGTGATAACGTGTAGGTTGATGCGATGCATAGAATACTTCTGATTCCAGTAACTGGGCATGCATGTAGATTGCATACTCCAAGCGTGACATAAACCGATAATCGAAGCACTGTTCAATGCCAATACCGCGCATAAACAGGAATGCCAATAAACGTTCTGCGGTGCCATGATCGTACCAGGTATATTTGATGTCGGGGTCAGGGCAGAAGAAACTACGCTCAAGCCAGGTATTAATATAATCCCTAGCCGCATATATTGGTGCAGTAGTATCACTATTTTTTGCCTGCACCATCATGGAAATAACGAGGTGCATGGCATGCCAAAGGTAACGATATGTTCCAGATTCTTGTAAGCCATCAGGTTGTGGAAGATGGGTAGACCATGATAGCTTTTTCAACCCTGTTAATGGACAATCCCCCGTACTTAAAAAGCTCTCGACTTGCTCATGAATATATGGGTTACAGTGAATAAAATATTTTTTTAATGCATTATTTAAGTCGATATTTAATTTTGCCTGTTCCCAATCAAACTGCTGTCCATCTTGTTCTAACCAGGTCGATGCCCACGACATCTCTATTTTGGCACCAGAAGACGATGGGGTTGCAATAATATATAAACGGATGTCAGATATTTTCTCAGGACATGGTTTTTGCCAATTATTTTTAAGCCCAAAGGCAAGGTCTTGATAACCAATTGAGAAAGTAGTCCAATCGTCCTCAGCTGGGTTGACAATTTTAACATGGCGAAAACCTTCTTTTATAGTATGACCGATCGCCAAATATCGCAGATCATCCCAACCTGAAATTCGATATCGAATAGTGATACCATTGGCTAATTCTAACGGTTCTGGTACTAGTAGTTTCAGTTGATATGCACCCTGCTCTCCTTGATACTTTCCAGAAATACTATTTTTTTTTACATTGAATACTCCGTTGCCTTTGAATACTTTATTACACTTATATATTTGCCCATCAAAGTAGATCTCATTATCAACTACATACAATAAGTTAGACTGAATTATTTTTCGCTCAACTAATGCATTTGAAAACTCTTGTAATAATTTTGGACTTGCCATTTAGTTACACCCACATACGTTGATTTCAGTAGAGACACAAGCACGACTTTGAACTCGTGAAGCGTTTTGCGACATCACGCCAGCAATACACATCTATTTTCAGCAAGCTATTACTGCTCCAACCGGCCTGCCAGCCCACCTTGCGACCGTGCCGATCCGTCACGACATTGCCCGTTCTGCGAGTTGCACATAATTTTGTGTTGCCAAAGTAAGCTAAGTTTTCCATTTTAAAATAACTGACGTTAACTCTCATTGGGGTACTCTAAATCGAACATAGCGACATTGATTCTCTGGCACATATTCGATATGTTCGCAGATTAATGAGGCCTGTTTGCTTATTTTTGAGATGTCCTTGTCACTAAAGCTGTAGAGTGCGCTAGGATGTTCACTATTCATATCGGACGCTGCAGTAACGCGACGGTCACCATCTATCGAATCAACATCAGAGAAAAAATCTGCCAGCACTATACCTCCCCTTTTAGTAACATCACGCAGAAATTTAAGGATCCAGAGTGAATCTTCGTAGTTGTGGTGGATAAAAAAGTGCCTACCAAAGCTAACATCAAATGACTTGCCCAGATTTTTTAATGCTTGCTTATCGTATAAGTGATAATAACAACAGCTTTGAGGTGATGTTAGACGCGCAATGTAAAGGGCAAATTTAGATGCATCAATGCCAGTATAATTTTTAGCCAGGCGCGAGCTTATCCGACCAAATATACCGGGCCCACACCCTATTTCGAGAATGTTCTTATTTATAATATCGCTTCCATACAGCCATACTCCGCCTTTCACATTCCTACAAAGCGTTGTATTCATGAACTGGTCAGGAGTAAATTTTTCAATACTAGAGCTTGACACTTGCAATGCGTAGTTTTCTGTATCCATATCATAAAAATAAAATGAATAGTCCTTACCAAGTGAAAAATAGCGCATCCACTCCTTGTCCCATTTCCTGGTTATTGATTCAGCGTCTTTTCTGAAAACATCTGAAATAACGTACTCTAGTCCATCCAATTGTGATTTTGTCATAGTAAACCTCAGTGTAAATAATCCACTCGCAAAGCGAGTGGTTTTGTGTTTACCACTCACAGGGTAAGAATGATTTTCCCCTGAGGGCGTGGTTTTTTATTTATTAATAAATTCATGCCTGGGCAGTCATAAAGTATTTGCGCCACATTGAAGTGGTTAACATTACTCATAGATCGCCTTATTTCTGACTATCTGCGTAACAAAATTGTGATAACTCAAGCAATACAATTTTCTGGGAGGAGCTTTGGGCTCTCACTCTTTTTGCTGCCGCTGCAGACATTGCCTGAAACTTTTCCGGGTTTTCATACAATTTTGCAATTCCATCTGCCATTGCTTGTGCATCTTCTGCGGGGGCAAGAATGCCACAGCTATCATCAACAAATTCTGGAATGGCTGCTACTGCATTGGTAACAGGTACTAAACCTGAGGACATAGCTTCATCGCGTGATACGCCCTGAGCATCCATTCGCGTTGGAGACAAAAAAATACCGTATTTCTTATGCAAACTTGCTATTTGATCATGTTTTAAAAAACCTCTCTCAATAACAACATTTTCAAAATGCCTGATAGGCTTAAGAGCTTCATCAAATAGCTTCCCATCGCCTATCAACCTAAATTCAAGCTTATTAAACCATGGCTTTTTCGACAAAATTTGTATAGCCTTTACACTTAGATCATTTGCATATTTCGCAGAAGCATAGGGGCGAATTGATAGAATTTTTAGTCGTTGTAGAGCCGGTTTCGTCTGGTAAGTAAAAAGATCTGTATTAATCGGATTATGAATAATTTCTACTTGTTCTTTTGGTAAATTCATCTCCAAATCCGTCATCACCTCATCAGCAAAATATTTTGATACAAAAATCAGGTGAAGATTATTTGACATAGGTTGCAATATGGTGCGCCAGAATCTCATGCGCTGATCACTTTGTATTTTTGCTAACACCTTCTCTTCTTTGGTTTGATAGTTATACTCTCTACGGTGTAAAGGCTGTATTTCTGCACCATGCAGCCAAACTATAACCTTGATGGTATCAATATATTTTTCTAGAACCGCCCACATATCAGCATCAAGAAAATGCACCAACACACTCTTATACCGCCCCGATGAAAGCATCCTGTCCAGCGCAATCGAATCACCATTAAGCACATCTATGCCTTCAAATTCGTTAAAGCTTAAAGGTTGGTTAAGGCGTAAACGGAACACATCAACCATCACACCTTTTTCCGCATAGGCTTTAACACGACTATGTACGAAGCCATTGCGATAAAGGTCGTGGTAGGCGGGATAGTGATTGGTGAGTAACAGATGTTCAGCCTTGCCAAGCACTTCTGCGGGTTGCAGGTCGCGATGCCCTAATAGCAAACCTTTGATTTCAGTTTCGCCCGCAGAGAGCACACGCAAGCCCAGACGTAACCATTCGGCTTCCGGGGGGATCTCTGCAGTACCATTGCGGTTGGCCTGGAATATTACATGATTAATACGCTGTTTCTGGGCATCCAGAAACAGGATAACCAGACTTACTGCCAGACCGGGTGTTGTATCCAGATAGCACTTGAACTCTCGATCATCTGTCAGGTCTTCAGGTTTCATATCTTGCGCAGCATAAAGGTATTCGTGTTTACCATCGGTCAGGCACGAGGTCAACGTTAGTGCTGTATCGGTTGCAACCAGGCTGATGTCTTTTGACTTGTGATGACCTAATATCTGCTTGAGCTGTGCAGGGTCGAGCATTTTCTCCTCAGCTGTATTTTTTGCAGGCGTTATATGTTCTGCCAGAGATTGCAAATGGTCGATGCTCAGACCGATATCAAGTGCTGCAAGGTCATCGACACGCTCTTTAATAGTTTCTAGTGCGACGTTTTTTACATTGCAGCAGTAATTATAGGGATCAATTGCCAGTCCATATTCACTTTTGATCTGTCTGCTCGAAAGTTTGTCTAACCATGATTTTAGTTTCATTGATAAGACAGCATCGTTGGCTTTGATTGCTGCCTGTCGTGCGAGCAACATCTGTATGGGGCGGTACGAGGCATCCGCTTGTTGCATATCAACTTTTACGCCTTTAGCTCGAAAATGTGCTGCTTTACCAATTAAATCAGCACAGCTGTATTGGGTGGCAATAGCAATATCCAGCAAATAATTGGGGCCGTAATAGTCATCGGGCGACATGCTGGCGATCCATGTGGAATCAGCAATGAGATCTTTTATTGATTTTGACATAGACTGTTTTTTTGTCAGGTAAACAATTTTTTTATTGCCTGTATGCTTCATTTTAGCAGGCAGTTCCAGTATCAGGCGTTTATGTTTATGCGTCTGTGCCTTGAACTGCTCAATAAGCTGTTCAGCCTCAGCCTGGTTTGTTGCCCTGGCAAGAACCGTGATAGCAGGAAGTGTGTCCTTTATTTCAGGAATGCCTTTCACCCTGGCACAGATATATTTAAGGCGCTGCTGATAGGTGTGCTCCAGCATCACCTTGCGCAGAGCGGCGAGCTTGAGCCTTCCCGTAGTATCATCGTCATCCACCATTGTTTGTAAACGCTGTGTAACCTGCGCACCATTGTCGGAAGTAATGACGAGATCACCCAACAGCAAACGTAACCCCCGGGAGAAATTGCTGATGGTGATGGTGTTGGATGCCAGTAATTCATACACACGACGCGCAAACATGGTCTGTGATTGCTTGATCGAGTTCAGATTAATGGCGTACTGATAGCCCTTGTAAGCCTGGTCGATCTTGTCGAACGGCAAGGTACCTACAATAAATGGCTGGTACTTCTGCGGAAACTGGTAATTGGGATCATCCTTAGCATAATTACGATCATAAATTTCAACCGGCTTGAAGTCAGGCAGTGCATCCAGAAAGCTTTCCAGATCGCTGGCACGCTCTGGATAGCGCAGGTAATAAGCACCAGCAAAACTGATTGCATCTTTACGCTCATAGAGTTCAATCGGATTATGTCTTGCCGGCTGGCAAGCGAATGGTAAAAAATAAACCCTATCATGACCTAGCGCAGCCTTGTATCGGTGTATGCAGTCGAGATCCGTAGTAAAGACGTAGTCGAACTGTTTGGCAGTATTAAGGAAGGTCTGAAAATGGATCGGGTCTTCTTTATTCCAGAATAAGGTTGGTATCGAACGCTCGCGACACCACTGCACAATACTCTGCAACTCATTACTATTATGACCTACTTTGCTGCCCCATAGTTCGTCCTTGCCACGCCATGCTGATTCGATAAACAACATTTCAGGTTTGAAAGTTTCCAGTTCATTCTTCCAGTTATTCGGGGTGAGTTGATGTAAGTTGCACTCGGGTGCAAACGAGCCGTAGGTAAACTCATCCATAATACAGGCAAGTTTAAGCTTGTTAGCGCTGCCTTTCGTTTGCAAAGCCTTCGACTGTTTTGCATCTTTTAGTGGTGTCGGCGCAGGCTGCTGTGCTGTTTTATGTTGCGCAGGTACTCTGGTCGTAGTGTTTTTAATGGGCTGTTTGTTTTGTTGGTGCACTGTTTTACGTCGATTTAATGCTTGTCGATAAATACGCCACAATGCCAGTGGCAAGCGCACAAAACCACGTAATGATGTTGCTGCACTCCTGATCTGATAGCCAAGCTGATATGTCAGGCTGGCACGTGTTTTGATTAACCTTTGCTCAATATATACACGTTCTGACGTGAGCTTTTCTACTTTGGCACGTAACCCATCAATAGTGGTTTTTAGTGCGGGTATCTGATTACTGGTTACTTCACGGTATTTCTTGTTTGTTTTTGCTAACTGCTCCCGCAGCTCTACAGTTACCCTGCTTTCTGCTTCCTGCTCGGTAACTGATTTCGCTAAATCTTCTTTTAATGTTGAGATTCGTTCTTGTGTATCTCGATTTTCCTGACTGGCTTTTGCTAACTGCTCCCGCAGCTCTACAGTTACCCTGCTTTCTGCTTCCTGCTCGGTAACTGATTTCGCTAAATCTTCTTTTAATGTTGAGATTCGTTGTTGTGCATCTCGATTTTCCTGACTGGCTTTTTCTAACTGCTCCCGCAGCTCTATAGTTACCCTGCTTTCTGCTTCCTGCTCGGTAACTGATTTCGC
>CAZYCY010000031.1:0-11880 GCA_964646145.1 uncultured Thiotrichaceae bacterium | reverse complement strand
CCTTATCTGGATAATACGCTGAGTAGTTACGAATATTATTGAAATCATGCGCAATACCACCAGTGAGCTGACCAATTGCATCCATTTTTTGTGCACGTCTCAGTTGTTTTTCAGCCTTGATTCGTTCGCTGATATCATGAACGATTAAGTATAGGTAGCCTTTTCCAGCAATTTTTACAGTGCTGAAATAGGCTTCTACATCGCGAACTTCACCTGAGGCTAACTGGTGGCGACACTCAAAGCGCGCGCTCTTGTTATTATGGACGGCTAGCATTCTACGCTTAATTTCTTTTTTGGATAAGGCAATGATGTTCAAAAAAGACATTGAGGTTAAGGTAGCGATGTCGTAACCATAAAATCTTACCGCGGCTTCGTTTGCCTCAACAATACGGTCATCCTCCGTGTCAATAATTAACTTGACCGCCTGGCTACTTTCAAATATCTGACGATAGCGTTGGTCTGATTCAATCAGTTCCTGTTCGGTATATTTGCGCCGGGTGATATTGGAGTGCGTGCCGACAAAACGCAAAGGTCTGCCATTGTCATCACGTTTTACAATCTTTCCTCTGCTTCTGATCCACATATAGTTGTTATCTTTTCTTTTGAACCTGAATTCGATATCAAATTTATCGGCTTTGCCTCGCAGAAACTGCTGTATAGCTTTTAGTAATAGTTTGCTGTGGTCAGGGTGTATCCGTTGCTGAAACTGCTCAAACTTACCGGCAAACTCAAATGGCTGATAACCTGCCATGGTGTAATAACGTTCATCAAAATAAACACTATCATCATCCAGATGCCAGTCCCAGATGCCATCATTGGCTACCGACATCGCCATAGCAAGCCGTTCTTCACTGATTTTCAGCGCTTTATCCAGGTTTTTTTGCCGGGTGATATCTATCTGCATGGCGATATACTGTTCCGGCTCGCCGTGTTTACTCATAAATGGCACGATGGTGGTATTGACCCAGTAGAAATAGCCATTTTTAGCCCGGTTACAAATATCGTCTCGCCAGGTTCGACCGGACGCTATGGTGCGGTGCAACTGCTGGAAAAATTCTTTGTCATGCGTGCCTGAATTTATTATTTGATGATCTTGCCCCAGCAACTCATTTTGGCTGTAACCACTCAGGTCGGTAAATTTCTGATTGACGTAGGTGATAGTGCCCTGAGCATCGGTAATGGTAACAATGGCATGTTCATTTAATGCATGTAGCTGGTTAATCATGCTTTTATTTGTTTGTAATATTTGTTTCTGCATCTGCATCTGCCTCTATTATTGCATCGACTTCCTGCGATATTAGCAATAATAGTAGACATATATGTCTTTTTTGTTAAATATACAAAAACAGATCTACCTGAATTCAAAGTTTATGCAGTAAGGGCTTGTCAAAAAATAACTTGACCATCTTGCTTGTCTATCCTTTCGTCTTCGGCGTTGCCGAAAGGGTTACATACAATGAGTATGCGCCCCTTTTGGCGCCTTGAATACGAAACGATATCCGGCGCAATATGGTCAAGTTATTTTTTGACAAGCCCTAAGAGAATTTTGATCTCTATTCTTGGGTTTTATCTTTATACTCACAAAGATCTTCGATAAGGCACGAGCCGCATCGTGGTTTACGTGCAACGCAGGTATAACGACCAAGCAGGATGAGCCAGTGATGCGCATCTAGCAGAAACTCTTTGGGGGTAAATTTCACTAATTTTTTTTCGACCTCCAGTACGTTTTTTCCTGGAGCGATTTTAGTGCGATTGGCTACCCGAAAAATATGGGTGTCTACTGCCATTGTGGGATGGCCAAAAGCGGTGTTTCGTACTACATTTGCGGTTTTTCTGCCGACACCGGGTAGGGCTTCGAGTTTTTTCTGATTGTCAGGAACGATGCTGTTGTGCTCTTCTGATAAAATCTTGCAGGTGCTGATGATGTTTTTTGCTTTGGTATTGAACAGACCAATGGTTTTAATATATTTTTTTAAACTGGATTCACCAAGTTTAAAAATGGCTTCTGGGGTATTGGCTATGCGATACAATTTTTCTGTAGCGATGTTGACACTTTTGTCTGTTGCCTGAGCGGACAGGATGACGGCAATCAATAGCTCAAAGGTGGAGTTAAAGTTAAGCTCGGTAGTTGGCTTAGGATTGTCTTTTTGTAAGCGTGAAAAAATTTCAAAGCGTTTGGTTTTGTTCATGAAATAAAAAGTTATTTTTCATCCACAGGTGCACGCATCTGTGGATAATTTTTTAAGCGTATCAATTTTGTGGCTTAGTTTATAGCGGGTTTCACGTCAGGAATGGCAACTACATGCTGAGTACTCTGGCGCTTATCGATGATGTTTTTAAGCGCAATTAACAAACCAAGACCGATAAATGCACCGGGTGGCAATACCGCAAGCAGAAAGCCTGAATAATCTTCACTGAACGTAATGGTCATGCTTTCGCCGATAGAGCCAAACATTAGTTGTGCGTTGGCAAATAAGGTGCCAAAGCCGATGATTTCACGCAAACCTCCCAGGACAACCAATACCAGGGTAAAGCCAAGCCCCATCATGAAACCATCAAGAGCTGAGTCAAGCAGATTGTTTTTTGAGGCGAAGGACTCGCAGCGTGCGATGATGGCACAATTGGTAACAATCAAAGGGATAAATATGCCTAGTATAAGGAATAATTCATGAAACCAGGCATTCATGCCTAGCTCAATAGCGGTCACAATGGAAGCAATAATAAGCACGAATATGGGAATGCGAATTTCTGATTTTAGCCAGGGTCGAACCAGTGAGACAATGCTGTTTGCTAAAACCAGGGTAATTAAGGTGGCAATGCCAAGCCCCAGGCCATTAATAACGGTGCTGGTAACAGCCAGTAGAGGGCATAAGCCCAGTAATTGAACCAGGGCAACATTGTTTGTCCATAGACCCTTTTGGCTTATGAGCATGGGGCTTATGGTTTTCGTCTGGCTACTGGCCTGTTTGCCGGTTTTATTAAGTGTGTCGTCGGTCATGGCTGTTTATTGTTCGTTGTTTTGCTGCGCTCTGTTGTTTCATTTTTGCTGTCGGATTTCGCATCTGCTTTAGTTTCGACCTTATCTGCTTTTACGCTAAATAACATTTCCTGGTTTTTTTGAAAGTATACTAAGGCGTCATGTACTGCAGCTACCACAGCGCGTGGGGTAACAGTGGCACCAGTGAACTGGTCAAATATACCGCCATCTCGCTTTACTTTCCAGTCTTTACTTTCAGGGTTGCCCAGCGATTTATTATTAAAACCGAGTATCCAGTCGGAATGGGTAATGCTAACGGCATCGCCAAGACCCGGTGTTTCTTTATGTCTAGTGACTCTAACACCGGCAAGAGTGCTGTCGACATTGACACCAATCAATAGGTGGATGGGACCATTGTAGCCATTGGGTGCAATGCTGGTAAAAACCACAGCGACATTTTTATTATTTTTTCTGGCTCTGTAAGCCAATGTATCCTGGTTGGTGCCGAGCAAGTGGTCAGGTTTAATGGTTATTGTATCGAGCAGTAAATCATTGTTATAGGACTCAGCGGGGATGATGTGATTTAATTTTTTAAGTAAAATGAGTTTTTCATTATATTTTATTCTATCAATGGTCTTCTCAAAAATTAGACCCACTAAAGCCGCTCCTAGTGATGCAAACAGTGCCAGCACAGCGGCTGTTTTTAAAATCTGTTTTTTATGTGAAAGTAGAATGCTCATGGTGTGCCGGGTTATCTATCCAGATCACCATATACTTTTGGCTGGGTGTAGTAGTCAATCAACGGTGCAGCAATGTTCATTAGTACCACAGCAAAAGCAATGCCATCAGGATAGCCGCCCCAATCTCGAATGATGTAAACCAGTGCGCCAATGCCAGCACCATAAATCCAGCGACCTCTTGGTGTGGTCGATGCAGTGACCGGGTCTGTTGCTATAAAAAAGGCGCACAGCATGGTGCCACCACTAAAAATATGAAACAGGGCTGAGCTGTTTGTTGAATAATCGATAACAGCAAAAGCATTGGAGATTAACACCAGGCTGATTAAAAAAGCAGCAGGAATTCGCCAGTCTATAACGCCTTTAATGATTAACCAGATACCGCCAGCCAGAAATAAAATATTAATCCATTGCCAGCCAGTGCCGCTAAGTCCGGAAAACAAAGCACCGTATTCAATACTGCCCCTGGTTTCTACTATATCGCGCATCTGATTAAGTTGTGTTTTGATCAGATCCATCGGTGTTGCCATGGTTAGGCTGTCAATGGTTTCGGCATAAGGCAGTACACCGAGAAATACCCAGTTAAAGGTGGTGATAAAATCAGGCCAGCCACCATTCACGCCCATCGGTGCTGTCCACAGTGTCATTTCCAGAGGAAATGAGATCATTACCACAATGTAACCAACCATGGCCGGGTTAAACGGATTAAAGCCTAAACCACCGTATAAATGTTTAGCAACGGCAATGGCAAAAAATGAAGCAATAACCGTTAACCACCACGGTGCCAGTGAAGGCAGTGCCAGTGCCAGCAGGCATGCCGTAAGTAATGCGCTACCATCCAGCAGGGTAGGAAAAACCTCTCGTTTCCGCATTCTTAAAATAGCGGCTTCTGTTAACAGGCAGGTGCCAATAGCTAGCCCTAAGTTAAATAAAACACCCCAGCCGAAAAAATAGATAGCTGCCAGCGTGCCGGGTATTAAGGCGAATAACACCATGAACATGATGCTCTGTACGCTGGTGTTGTCTTTTATATGTGGTGAAGGTGTGTTTTTAAATAACATTATTTTTTAAGTTTACATGGATGCGCAGGATAGAGTAGTGCCACATGGATGTGGCGTTTACGAACCAAAGGATGGACAGGATTTTTTATCCTGTTAATCATGTTTATCCATGTAAGTTATTGCGTTTTTTTGTTTTGATTTTTATCATTACCGCGCTCAGCTTTTTTTGCCTGAGCGCGAGCTATTGCTTCAGCTATCACTGCCTGTTTACTGTTTTTGTTTGCATCGGCATCACTACTGGTAGTCTTATTACTGCTTGTTTTTTTCTTTAGCATTTCGCGTTTTTTACGTAACTTTTCTTCGCGTTCACGTTTTATCTTCTCTTTCCTTGTTTGATTTGCTTCATGGCGCAGTCGTGCAGCATCGGATGCTTTATGTTCACGTTGCTGCTGTCGAATAGTTGTTTTAGCAAAGCGATAATATTGCACAAGGGGGATGTTGCTCGGGCAGACATAGGCGCAGCAGCCGCACTCGATACAGTCAAACAAATGATGTTGCTCAAGTCGGTCAATGTTTTTACTGCTGGCATACCAGTATAATTGTTGTGGCAGAAGGTGTGCCGGACAAACTTCGACGCAACGCCCACAACGGATACAGGGCAGGTGCTGCTTCTGTAAATGCTGCGGTTTTTTTAGATTGTCTTTAAGGTCTGCTTTATGGGCAGTAGCAAGTAAGCAGTTAGTGGCTTTAACCACGGGCAAGTCATCTGTGTTTAACGAGATTCCCATCATAGGGCCGCCCATAATCAGCTCGTCACTGTTATCGGTGTAGCCGCCACAGTGTTCTATGCAGGATTGTATTGGAGTGCCAATTAATACTTCAATATTCTGTGGCTGCTTAATGCCTAAACCGGTTACGGTGGTGATGCGTGATATTAAAGGTTCGGCATAATAAATTGCACGGTGGATAGCGTAAGCCGTGGCAACGTTATGACATAATACGCCAAGTTCTGCTGGATGATGACCTTGGGGAACTTCCTTGCCGGTAATAATTTTTATTAACTGCTTTTCACTGCCACTGGGATAAATGGTGGGTAGTATTTTAATTTGAAAAAAACCAGTGCCGTCTTTTTCAATAACCTGCGCGATGGCGTTAATGGCTTCAGGTTTGTTGTCTTCTATGGCAATGATGCACTGCCTGGCTTTGATGATCTGACTAATAATCTCGGCACCCGACAGCACTTCTTTTGCACGTTCACGCATTAATGCATCATCACAGGTGATATAAGGTTCGCATTCGACACCGTTAAGAAGCAGGGTGTCAACATTCACTTCTGTTTGTTTTACTGCCGCAGGAAAGGTTGCGCCGCCTAGACCGACGATGCCAGCATCACGGACAATTTTACGCAGAGTGAGTGATGAGCTCTGAGTATATTTGTCAGCCAGAGCTTGCCGCTCAATCCATTCATCTTTGAAATCGTTTTCGATGAAAATGCATAGATCGGTCAGACCTGAGATGTGTGGGACATCATGAGCTTTTATATCGCTTACCAGTCCGGAAACGGGTGAATGTATGGCAGCACTAACCAGGTTTCCTGGTTGCGCCAGCATTTGTCCTTTTAAAACTCGTTCACCTGGCTTGACCAATGCTTTGCTGATGCTACCGATATGCTGCTGTAATGGAATAATGTATTGTTGACATGGTTCAAGTGTTGAGATGGTAGTGCGGGTGGATATACTTTTATGCTCAGATAGTTTTACACCACTGTTGAATGTAGATAGTTCATTGTCTATATTATGGCTACTTGACTGTGGCATGATTTAAATAAGATCGTCTCAGCCAGCGCTGGGAGCGGCATGTCCTGCATCGGGTAAGCTTGCTGTCCAGTTGCGTATGGTGGGCTGAATTTCAAAAATATGAATGCAGTCAACCGGGCAAGGAGGAATGCACAGGTTGCAACCGGTGCATTCTGATTCAATCACTGTGTGCATTTGTTTTGCTGCGCCTAATATGGCATCAACCGGGCATGCTTGAATGCATAAGGTGCAGCCGATGCAGGTTTGTTCATCAATACGCACGATTGTTGGCAGGGTTTTTATTTCACCATTTTCTGCGTTTAATGGTTTGACTTCGACATCAAGTAAATCAGCCAGCGCAATAATGGTGGTTTCGCCACCGGGTGGACACTGATTAATTTCAGCTTCACCTTTTGCTATTGCCTCAGCATAGGGACGACAACCAGCATAGGTACATTGACCGCATTGTGTTTGTGGTAATAAAGTATCTATTTTGTCGACCACCGGATCGCCCTCAACTTTAAATCGCACAGATGAATACGCAAGTATTAATCCAAATATACAGGCAGCGATGGCGGTGGTGATGATTACAGTAAGCATGTGATGGCAGGATTTGCGACGATTATATTTTGACCAGTCCGGCGAAGCCCATAAAAGCAAGCGACATAATGCCGGCGGTAATCAGTGCAATAGAAGTACCCTGAAAGGCTTCGGGTACATCGGCTACGGCAATGCGTTCGCGCAGTGCAGAGAATAAAATTAACACCAGTGAAAAACCGACAGCAGCGCCAAAACCGTAAAATAATGATTGTAAAAAATTGTTTTGCTGCTGGATGTTAAGCAGCGCCACACCTAGAACTGCGCAGTTGGTAGTGATTAACGGCAGAAAAATGCCCAGTACGTTGTATAACAAGGGGCTGGTTTTATGTACCACCATTTCAGTAAATTGCACCACCACCGCAATCACCAGAATAAACATAATGGTACGCATATACTCAAGCCCTAGCGGTGCCAGGACATATTCATTGACCAGGTAACTGCTCACAGAAGAGAGTGTCAGTACAAAGGTGGTGGCCAAAGCCATGCCGATAGCGGTTTCCAATTTTCGGGAAACCCCCATAAAAGGGCACAGTCCAAGAAATTTGACCAGTACGAAGTTGTTCACCAGTACCGTGCTTAACAGGATGAGTGCGTATTCAGTCATGCGTACATTCTAGCAGATTGTGGCGTTATATTTTATTGCGTCAGTGGTTTAAAAGCTTAATGAAATCAATAAGAAAAGTAAGGTATTTGCAGTTTCTCCATTCCTGATGATGCTTGTTTATTTAACCTTCATGCCGGCAATAGCGCCTTCATCCGGGTTGAGGATAAACAGATCTTTGCCACCTGGTCCGGCAGCCAGCACCATGCCTTCAGATAAACCAAAGCGCATTTTTCGTGGTGCCAGATTTGCCACCATCACCGTCAGCTTGCCTTCCAGGTCCTTCGGTTTGTAGGCGGATTTTATACCGGCAAATACATTGCGTGTGTCGCCGCCCAGATCGAGGGTCAGTTGCAGCAGTTTATCCGCGCCCGCAACGTGTTCTGCTTTAATTATTTTGGCAATGCGTAAATCAACTTTGGCAAAATCATCAAAGCTGATTTGTTCAGCAATTGGCTCGTTAGCAAGAGTGCCGGCTATTTTTTTGTCAGGCATGTTTTTGCTAGAGGTTTTGCTTATGGCTGCCTGGGTTATGGCGTCAATTTGTTGTTTTTCGATGCGCGTCAGTAAGGGTTTAAATTTATTTATACGATGCGAAAGTAACGGCTGGCTCAAATTGTCCCAGGTGAATTCAGTATTTAAAAAGACCTCTGATTTTTCAGCAGTGACCGGTAAGATCGGTTTTAAGTAAGTCATTAATAGACGGAACATATTTAAACCCTGAGTGCATATTTTTTGCACTTGTTGTTCTCGCCCTGGCTCTTTAATCAATACCCAGGGTTTGTGTTCGTCGATATAGACGTTGGCTTTGTCTGCCTGTGCCATAATTTCGCGCACCGCTTTATTGTATTCGCGGTTTTCATAAAACTCAGCGATTTGTTCGCCAGCAGCAACAAGATCATCATAAAGTTCAGGTTCGGTGAGTTCGGCAGACAACTGATGATCAAATTTTTTGTTGATAAAGCCGGCACAGCGACTGGCAATGTTAACCACTTTTCCAACCAGGTCTGAGTTAACGCGCTGCATAAAATCTTCAAAGTTTAAATCAATATCATCAACCCCGGCAGACAGTTTTGCAGTGTAGTAATAACGTAAGTATTCCGGGTTTAAATGTTCAAGGTAAGTGCGCGCTTTGATAAAAGTGCCGCGAGATTTTGACATCTTCTGACCGTTTACGGTAAGGAAACCATGACAGAAAACTGCGCTAGGTTTGCGATAACCCGCGCCATCGAGTACCGCTGGCCAGAACAAGGTGTGGAAGCGGGCAATGTCTTTGCCAATAAAATGATACAGCTCATTTTTACTGTCTGCGGCCCAATAGTCATCAAAATTAATTGGATTGCTTGTTTGTTGGCTTTTATCGCACAGATTTTTAAAGCTCGCCATGTAACCCATGGGCGCATCCATCCACACATAAAAGAATTTGCCCGGTGCATCGGGAATCTCGAAACCCCAGTAAGGTGCGTTACGTGAAATGTCCCAGTCTTTTAAGCCTTCTGCAAATAATTCATTTTGTTTGTTGGCGATTTCAGTTTGTACGTGACCGTCCTTTAACCATTGTTGCAACATGTCAGAAAAATCGCTGAGTTTAAAAAAATATTGTTCAGAATCTTTTTCGATGGGTGCGGCACCGCTGACAGCAGACACTGGGTTTTTTAATTCAGTTGGGTCATAGGTTGCACCACAAGCTTCACAGTTGTCACCGTACTGGTCGTTTGTGCCACACCTGGGGCAGTTGCCTTTGATGTAACGATCAGGCAAAAATATGTTTGCTTCCGGGTCGTACGCCTGCTTGATGATCTGTGTTCTGATATGCCCTTCAGCTTTCAATTTTAGATAAATGCTGGTAGCAAATTCTCTGTTTTCGTCAGAGTGGGTGCTGTAGTAATTATCAAAATCAATCAAAAAATCAGCAAAATCTGCTTCATGTTCTTTTTGAGTGGCAGCAATTAACACTTCCGGGCTAATGCCATCGGCGTGAGCGCGTAACATAATAGGTGTGCCGTGGGCATCGTCTGCACAAACGTGATAACAGGTGTTATTACGCAGGCGCTGGAAACGCGCCCAGACATCGGTCTGAATGTATTCAACCAGATGCCCAAGATGAATGGAGCCGTTGGCATAGGGCAGGGCGCTGGTGACTAAAATGTTGCGATGAGTGTTGCTTTTGGATGTCATGTTTTATTGGTTAGTTTGCAGTGTATGAAGGGCTGATAATTTAGCATTTTGTCGGGTTTATTGCATCAGATTTGTTGTTTTTGAACATCCAATTAAGGTTTTCTACTAGTTAGTCGATAAAGTGCATTAGGTTCAAGCAGCTAATGCTGCTGTCCAGTAGATGGGCTGGTTGCGATCAGTGGCAATCAGCGGTTAAAACTTTCAACGCATATTGATGAAGATTAATGATGGGGCGATAATGGCTAGTGAAATATTTGATGATCCACCTAATGACATGGAAGTTCGTCGCTTGTTCCAGCAAATAGAGCACAATATTAAGCTGATGAATCGTGAAAAAATCAGTGAAATTACCGGTGCTGTGCCTAAAGAGGCGTTTAATAATGTTGCCATGACGGTTGCCCGATTACGCGCTCGTTATTTACAAAAAGTAGTTCAACTCGAATCCACGGATGATATTACCCCCAGTGATATTTCAACTTTACGCGGAACACGGCTGATGTACGAAGAGGCGCATGCAGGTTTTGCAGCATTACAGCATGCTCTGCGTAGAGGGTATTTTACCCTGACAGATTAGCCGTGTGCTTTTTTACGCCATGGACTGGTTCATATATGCTGTACCTCTGTAACCTGAATTTAACTCCCGGTCTTGATTATTTTCTGTTTTATGCAACGATTAATAGCTGCGAATGGATAGCGTCATCTGATAAAAGTAAGGTTTATCAGCGTCTGATTGCTGTAGAATACGCTCCCAGTTAAAGATTACCCATCGTGGAGTTCATCATGAGCGTTACAAAAGATCAAATTGAATCGGTCCTCAAACAATATATCGACCCTTATCTTGAAAAAGATCCGGTTACCGCTGGTGTGGTTAAAGATATTGCTATTGAGGATGGCGCTGTCAAGGTAACAATCGTGCTTGGTTACCCTGCCTTTGGTTTTGTTGATAAGTTATCGGCTGATTTAAAGCAAAAAATTGAAGCGCTTGACGGTGTCTCTTCTGCTGAAGTGGATGCCAGCTGGGAAATCCGCAGCCATAGTGTACAAGGTGGTATGAATCCGCTGGCAGGCATTAAAAATGTGATTGCTGTTGCTTCTGGTAAAGGTGGTGTGGGCAAATCAACCACCGCAGTAAACATGGCGCTGGCACTGCAAATGGAAGGTGCGCGCGTGGGTATTCTGGATGCCGATATTTACGGTCCCAGTATCCCGCGTATGTTAGGCATTCAGGGTAAACCGGAATCATCTGATGGTAAATCACTGGAGCCGATGGGCGGTCATGGTCTGCAGGCGATGTCGATGGGTTTTATGATTGACGAAGAAACCCCGATGATCTGGCGCGGCCCGATGGTGACCCAGGCATTAGAGCAGCTATTGCGTGATACCCGCTGGAAATCACTGGATTACCTCATTATCGACTTGCCACCAGGCACCGGTGATGTACAGTTGACGCTGGCGCAAAAAGTGCCAGTCAGTGGCGCAGTGATTGTCACCACACCTCAGGATATTGCACTATTGGATGCTCGCAAAGGTCTGAAAATGTTTGAGAAAGTAGAAGTGCCGGTACTGGGTGTGGTGGAAAATATGAGTATTCATATCTGCACTGAGTGTGGTCATGCTGAACATATCTTCGGTCAGGGCGGCGGTGAGAAAATGTGTGAGTTACACAATGTTGATTTTCTCGGCGCATTGCCACTATCTATTGATATTCGTATTAACGCAGATGAGGGTCATCCATCAGTGGCAGATGATCCGACAAGCAAGGCATCCTTGATTTATCGTGACATTGCCCGTCGCACCGCAGCGAAACTGTCTCTGAAAGCAAAAGACTATTCTGCTAAATTCCCGAATATTGTTATTCAAAATAATTAATTTGCTAAGTTTATTAAGGTGCTACAAAAAGTGCAGGTAATACGCTGAACAGTTAAAAATTATGTAACTGCTCAGCGTAATTCGAGAAAAGGATGTAGGTTGTTGATTTTTCAGGACGCTG
>CAZYCY010000030.1:10213-12069 GCA_964646145.1 uncultured Thiotrichaceae bacterium | reverse complement strand
ACCCGATGCACGTAAACCTAGATGGGGAGGCATAATAATCAGCAAAGCTTTTTGAAAGTATTTATTATTCACTGTCACTGCTATCCACGTTTGCAAATCTTCGATTAGTAAAATACCATCCAGTTCATCCCCGCGTATGCGGGGAACACTAGATGTTTTTTCCCATCACTCCCCACTTTTCCGGTTCATCCCCGCGTATGCGGGGAACACGTTGCCGCCAGCTAATAACCAGCCAGACAAATCGGTTCATCCCCGCGTATGCGGGGAACACTATGATAGCAATTGAATTTATTGTTATATTTACGGTTCATCCCCGCGTATGCGGGGAACACACCTTTCATAACGATGATTCTCACGAAAAAAACGGTTCATCCCCGCGTATGCGGGGAACACAACATAGTGAGTATTTAGAATTAACTCGTGAGCGGTTCATCCCCGCGTATGCGGGGAACACTTCATCATCTACTGACGGCGGCAAGTCCAAAACGGTTCATCCCCGCGTATGCGGGGAACACCAGTATGATGCCTGGTTGTTTTCTTCTTCGTGCGGTTCATCCCCGCGTATGCGGGGAACACTTAAGCATATGCTTGCGTATTAGACCAGCTACCGGTTCATCCCCGCGTATGCGGGGAACACCACTGTTATTGACGGGCATCACCGTGTTGAATCGGTTCATCCCCGCGTATGCGGGGAACACCTTCTCCATTGACGCGCCCCTTAAAACTAATTCGGTTCATCCCCGCGTATGCGGGGAACACTACACGCTGCTTATCTAAATCAATGATATAAGCGGTTCATCCCCGCGTATGCGGGGAACACGTGACCAATTAGGGCAGGGTCATGGCTGTACGCGGTTCATCCCCGCGTATGCGGGGAACACGCCATGTACCATTATCACGCACAATCAAAGGACGGTTCATCCCCGCGTATGCGGGGAACACATGCGGGTAAACGCATCGTTTGCGGCTTCGATCGGTTCATCCCCGCGTATGCGGGGAACACTCCATTATTAAATAACGTAGTAGCCGCGCCACCGGTTCATCCCCGCGTATGCGGGGAACACAAAGTAATTGCAACATCTTTCATGGTAAACCGCGGTTCATCCCCGCGTATGCGGGGAACGTACTAGCTTCGTGCCGGACGTACATCATGTACGGTTCATCCCCGCGTATGCGGGGAACACATATTTTAGCGGATAAACGATACAAAGAATTACGGTTCATCCCCGCGTATGCGGGGAACACTAAATATTTCAAAACTATAGTTAAATCAACAACGGTTCATCCCCGCGTATGCGGGGAACACCGCAAAAAGCCAGATTCTACGATTGAATAATACGGTTCATCCCCGCGTATGCGGGGAACACAATCAACTAATAGGAGTTTGACATGAGTTTATCGGTTCATCCCCGCGTATGCGGGGAACACCCAGTAAATAGACGGCTGGCTCACGTTACGAGCGGTTCATCCCCGCGTATGCGGGGAACACAAAGTAATTGCAACATCTTTCATGGTAAACCGCGGTTCATCCCCGCGTATGCGGGGAACACATGAATTGTCTAATTTTAAATTTCAGCAATTACGGTTCATCCCCGCGTATGCGGGGAACACATGACGCTAATACACAATTAGCTGAATTAGGGCGGTTCATCCCCGCGTATGCGGGGAACACAAACAAAGTGTTTGTCTGTTATCACCAAGACGCGGTTCATCCCCGCGTATGCGGGGAACACTTAGTGAGCAGGCAACAAGCGACGAATCAAAGCGGTTCATCCCCGCGTATGCGGGGAACACACATTTATGGGCATCTGATAGAAAGCAGGTGACGGTTCATCCCCGCGTATGCGGGGAACACC
>CAZYCY010000030.1:0-10113 GCA_964646145.1 uncultured Thiotrichaceae bacterium | reverse complement strand
CGGTTCATCCCCGCGTATGCGGGGAACACACTGATTCTAACCTATTGGTTTCTCAAATAAAATTGAACCTGCAAATTTCTACCGATTTTTTCCAGGTTATTAAAGAGCATTTTCTTCTTCCTGTGGAAGGAAGGAGACGAGTCGAACTCCGTCCATTTCGACTGGGATTCTTCGGTTTTCTCCCAGTGTCTGAAAGTCGAATCCAGATTCCGTGTTTGTTTGCCAGGCCATAACGATATTTCCGTCTTCACAGAAGGTTTCGCATTGTTCCCAGATCATTTCCCTGACTTTTGCTGAGACGTTGCCTATATAAATCCCGGCTCTTACCTGTAGTAACCAGACAGCCAGGCGGCCTCTTAATCTTGGTGGGATGGTTTCACTTGCAATTACCAGCATCGACATGATTAGTTACTCCTGTGACCGACATCACCGATAGATTCGGCAGGTGGGATTGCGGGTGGCACTGATTCTTTGGGTGCTTTGGGTGGTTTTATACCACCAGCAGATAACACTTCTTCAATTAACGGGATGATTTTTTTGAGAATTTTTTGCTCACGAAAAACATCACGACAGGCAAGTCTGACCGCTCTATCGGGTTGAGTCGGGTTATTACTTGCGACCTTGAAAGCGATTGGAACAACGCTGTCAAATTTGTAAATATCGGCGATGTCGTAAACGAATGATTGCGGTTTTCCAGTATGAATAAAACCGATGGCTGGCGCATAACCTGCAGCTAATATTGCAGCTTCAGTTATGCCATATAAACAGGCGGTAGCTGCACTTAAACACTGGTTAGCTATGTCACCCTGTTGCCAGTCTTTGGGGTTGTAACGTCGACCTTTCCATTTAACGTTGTATTGTTTTGCCAATAATGCATAAGTTTTTTTAACACGAGCGCCTTCTATGCCGCGTAATTGTTCGACACTGCGTTTTTGTGGTGGGGCTTCACCAAATCGTAGTTCGTACATTTTTCGTACAACTTTTAAACGCAGGTCATCATCCAGCGCAAGTTTCGCCTGATAAAGTAAGCGGTCGGCGCGAGCACCACCGGGTTGACCGGCAGCGTAAAGACGAACCCCTGCTTCGCCTACCCATACTAATAAGGTACCTACCTGTGAAGCAAGTTTAACCGCAGCGTGGGAAACCCGCGTGCCGGGTTCCAGCATTATACAGGCGACTGAACCGACAGGTATGTGGGTTCGTGTTTCGTTATTATCAATTAATACGAAGGCACCGTCTTTGACATCAATTTGACCATATTGCAGGAAAACCATTGATATACGGTCTTTCATGGGGATGGGTTTTAAGGGGATAAATGACATTCCAGTGTGAGTAATGGTCTTCCAGAGAAGTTCTGATCACGCCATCATTGTTTTTAGATGCAACAATATCATGCAGCAAAGCGTAAAATCTCAATTTCAGTATTTGTCGTCACTGCATTTTCAGCCTGCTTTAAAACCCGTTCGCTAATGTCATCACTCAGGTAATACTCACCACAGTTTTCGCAGACTTCTGCTGGTACGTCTTTGATAATTACAGTGGTATCGTCGCGCTGCAATGTAACGGTAACTTCACCAGCTTGTGTTTCTCCTGTTTTACAAATCACACATTTCATATGGTTTTCCTCTTCTTGAAATCAGGCTCCCATAATTTACTGGAAGGTATATAAGCAGTGATGACATAACAGATATTATCCGCTTTATTTTCAGACACCACAATATGTAAAGGTGTTATGTGGTTAAACCGTAATATAAGATAACTGGGGTATGGCTGATCATCAGGGTATGAAATAATGATTTCTCCATGCCAAAGTGCGGAAAGTGCCTGTGATTTTGTTATTTGTCTGGCAAACATACGGCGGATAGCATGACCGCTGAAGGTGGTTTTTATGCAGTTCATGAATTTTATGTTTTATGATCGACGAATAAGCAGTAAACCACAGCCAAAAGCCTTTGACCGACCTATGCCGTTAAATAATGCGGTTTTAAATTTTTCAACATCCGTTATTTTCAACTCGCCTGTTAAATCAATAGAACTAAATCCCGCACGCTTCCCTTTTGCTGGTAATGCATGCCACCGATAAGCACTATTTTGAAATTTACTTAAACCAGCGTCATCAATTGTTAAATTAAAGCCACAGCGTTCGCCTTGTCTTTTCCACCAATTTTCTAATGTAGTATCAATTTGTGCTTTAATCGCCCATTCCAGTTTATCAGGCAGCCTGGAAACCTGCTCTAACCGTCCGGCATAATACCGGTCATTAGCCAATATTTCGCTAAGGCATTGATCAAGTGCGCCACCTCCTTTTGTTAATAACTGTTTTTTATAATCTTGCTTTTTTGCATTTGCAGGTAATTCACCCTCAAGATTAAATTTCTTGATTAAGCCCTTCAAGAAAGTTAGCTGTGCGTCCATTACAACATCGTGTTTTTTGCCTTTTTTTGAGATGACCGGATTTACACGACATTCAAAACTTAAAACTTGCCCTGTTTTTAGCTGAGGTTGATAGCTTTTAGATTCAACTTTGAATAGGGAGTTTTCAGGTTCAACAGGTTTTGACTGTGAAGTAAGATAATAAACAGGTTCACCTCGGACATTAGCCATAACACCTAATTGCTCACGTGCTATTTCCTCACGATACAGGAAAGTTCTTTTTTTCTCTGTAAACAAATCCCATAACAGGCGATGTACACCATAGGCATTGCCTTCTATGACACGATGAAGTTGTGATGATTTAATTAAATCAGCCTGTAAACGTACTCTTGAAAAATACATTACTCACCTCCCTGGCTAAATAGATAATGTTCCTGACGTGGTGAGAACTGCCAGCGTTTACGTGATAATGGCTGATCGTGGCGTGTACGAGTCTGCATACGGCTTAAATCTAATGTGTCAGAGAAATCTGAGCGTTCGCCTTCCCAATAATAGTGCCGTTCTTTCGGTCTGCCCAACCAGTCAAAATCTCGTTTTGATAATTCACCAGTAGCTTCTATATAAGTAGGCAACATGGGCTTATGTTGATAGGCTTTAAGTGCATCATAATAATTAGACTGCTCGATAATCTGAGGATGCAAGGGGGCTGCTAATGGGCAGGATTTACGCCCCAGATATAAATGATATTTAGGTTGTAACAAATAATCTTTTATGTCTGTCAATGAATAAGGTGCAACATCTAAAACGCGGATAGCAACTAAAGCCAATGCATCACTACGGTATTCTCGACTGGACAAAATTGTGCCTAAGCGTTCCTTGCCTAAAACCAATTCATCACGCCGTGTACGATATTTAAACTTACCTGTCGAATCGGGTACTTGAGTGGTGTGATAGTCGCGTAATAGATGCCCTGTAGAAAACACTTCAACCGCAACTGAATAACCTGACTGTAATTTATTTTGTTTTTCTTCATCGTCACGTTTAACACCTAATGCAGCACCTAATAAACCGATTATGGCCGATTTACTGGGATAACTAGCCGTATGTCGGTCTTCACCCACTGCTATCTCTCCCCAGCTTGCCATTGCACCATAAAGTCGAAATACAAGATAATCCATGCTTTTCTCCTTATTGACTGACAAAATCCAGTAATTCTGTCAAAGAGCCTTGTACTTCGGGTACGTTTATTTCATAACGACTATCCGCGCAATCACCGTAAACTTTGTCAAAATTGTCTTTTTGAGTGACTAAAGCGGCAATAGAATCAGCGATAAAGTCTTTATTCTCACGGTCAATAATCGGTTTTAAATAAGCAACAGATAAAGAACGCGGTTGTTGATTACCTTTTTCGGCTAAAACATAAGATGCATATGCACGGGACGCAAAACTGTTTTGTTTACCTTCTGGCGCAACTTTAATAGCGGCTTCGGTTAATGCACGAATCGCTTTATTGGCTAAGGTTTTGTCACCGTCTAAATTTTCGATTAATAATTCACGGTTGATACAAATGTAGGAATAAAATAAACCTGCGGCAAAACGCGTTTCACCAATATGTGCTGCACCTGTATCCTCCTGGCCATCATTTAAGTCATCAACAGCAGTAAAGTAATCATCTTCAATGACAATGGGATGAACGCTGATTGCGTGTGCCACCTGGCAGGCGGCTTCCATACAATACTTTGTTAAACTATTTCCAGTATCAGATTTTGTTAACATTCGACCAAATAGAGCAATATCAACATCAGTCACTTTTTTGCGTAATAAGTTTAATTCTTCTGAACTCGCTTCTTCTTCACGTTCAGCAATTTTATCTGCAAGGTTTAAAATATTTTGCTCTTCCTTGGTATCAAAAAAAGCTAGTTGTTCTATCTCAAGTTCTACTAATTCTTTCTTTATGCGTTCAACGCTATCAGCAGGTAGTTTCTTTAACGCATCTTTTTCTTTTTTAGGCAATTGCTTTAATTTACCAAACACACCAGCAATAGCTTGCGACCATTCGAGTGCTTTTTTATGGGTAACACCTTTGTTCATCATTTGCTGATACGCTTTTAAGCCCATTTCTTTGGTGCGTGTACCAATATGCCCTTCCAGAGCTTGTCCAAAACTTTCCGATGTACGCCAGGTTCTTTTTAAACATTGTGAAGAAACGCGTAAACGATCATAACCGCCCATTTTTGCAGTTTTAGGGCTGCCCATGTCATCACGGTTTAAATTAGCAGGGGGATAGGCAGTTAATAGATGTAATTGAATAAAACGACTCATGTTGTGTCTCCTTGTATTTATGATTTGATTTTGCTTAAAACTGTAAAATAATCTGTTGCCCAACGCACAGCCAGGCGATTGCCCGGTGTACGGCTAACAGAATGTTCGAATTCCCGGTGCCAGTGAATAATGTCATTAGCTAGTGAAATAATATTTACCTGCCCATTTAACAAGCGAATTGCTCTAATAATGCGTCGATAAAAATCTTCGGGGCTGGTGCTTTTTTGTAATTGTTGAAAGCGTAATTCACTCATCGGGGCTTTGCTTTTTCCATCAAGAGGTGTGGCTAGTTGTTCAGCAAAACTGGTCGTCCTTTTGGCTTTATCATTTTCTGTTTTTACATGAGATAATGCGCTTGCAACAGTAGCACTAGTTAGCAAAGGGATATGTTGTTGCCAATCAGTTGATTTCATGTGCTCCAGAAAATGGAAAAAGGCATCAGTTAATAAAACATCTTCAGGACTTTCTGCACGACGTAATCGGGCACGATCTCCTCTATTATCATCCAGCATCTCATGCCATTTTCGTATAGTTCTTTGCTCATATTCATTCATAAAATCATATTTCATTGACTTAACCTTGCTGTTTGTTAAATTCATTAATGTCCTTCAGTGTGCCTTTTTTGTTAGGATACAATGCACTCAATAAGTAGCTCTTTGCTTCGACAACTCTTTTCATGTCCATATCATCAACTGCATTATTTAAGACATTTTGATCAAAATAACTTAGGCAATATTTTTGAATCGTTTTTAACCAATTTCCATAAATATGTAATGGTTGCCCAGATTTATTTCCATAATCAATTAACTCCTCAATAATTGGAGGAAAAGCAGACTCTAAGTGGCTCCAGAAATCGGCATCAATTTTTGTATATGTACTTAAATGACCTGATTTTTTAATACTACTTTTTATATGCTTCCAAGTATGTTTTCCTTGGCTATCTGTTTGTGGCTTGAACCACGCTCTAATTATTGAGAAAATTAATTCATCAAGTAACTGATGAGCTATTTGTATAACCTTTGAAGCATGACTTTTTAAAGCATCTACTTCATCAGTAGATAAATTAAAGGTGGGCATAGTGGATTCATACCAACATTTCACATTAGCATTGCTTGCATTGTATCCAAAACACCAGAGTTTGGTTTTGATATTAACTTGAGTTGATTCATAAAAATGTTTAACAGCTAATGCACGTCCCCATCGCATTTTTTTATTATCTTCATCAGCATATTCTCCATAATTTAATGTGACCCACTGTCTGAAGCCTTCCCCAGCAACACCTCCTTCAACAGGCTTTGGAAATTTATCTTTCGCCACTCTCGTGTATGGTGTCAAGGGGTGTACCCAGCCATTAGTGTAATAAATACCATTAGATACACGCTGATAATGACTAACGCCTTTTTTAATCGGTATTCCTGTTAAATCACAAATACAATTAACGGATTCAAATTTTAGTATAATTCGCCTTGGCATAGGCCAATAGTGCTGTAATGGGTGTGTATCTGAAGGGGATGTTGGTTCCTTTTTTGGGCTAATACGGGTTTGTGCCAACCAAGGAAAAATATCCGACGGTTTATTTTTATCTAAATCGCCTGGTATCAGGTCAAGATTTTCATTGTCAATAATATTCAGCCACAATTTATGCCATAAAATGCCATTTTTATCATCTGGCAAAACTAAAGTGGTTAACGGTCCGTTTGATCTTAAGCCGACCCGATGTTTACCCCATGCCAGTACCCCCGTTATTTGCATGTTAAATAATCCTAAGGCTGCAAAATAAGGTGAGATAACTTGAATTGTTGATGATTTAACAAATAAATCTTTATTTTCTTTCCGCGTATTTTTGCTTAATGCACCACCTACCAGATCTTCAATAGGCAAGTATTCGGCTTTTGTAAACTCTTCTTTATGTTTGTTTGTTGCAGGGTGTTCTTGCATAAAATTGATACCATCTTGACTGTCCAGCTCAAATGCAAATGCAACTTTTTCAAAAGCCTCTTTTATATCATTCTTAGAGGGTGTTTCTTCCCAATTTTCAAGCCAGTCATCCTCATCCTTTGGCGCAAAACAGGTTTGCAACAGACCAATCAGGAATTGATATAACGCCCCTTGAAAGTCCGCTCTAGGCGCATTAATTTCAATTACCGGGTTATCAGTTTCGGCAATTTGCCAGGGCGCGATAATATCCTTTTCATTATTCTGCCTGATGACAGGTATCCAACGATCATTAATCAGGTTCATGCGTTATTTCCTGTTTGAGAATTCCAGCCATCTAAGGCAGTATAATAATTTTCCGTTTCATTGGTAAGTGGAAAAACCTCTAGCCAACGCAAGCCTTTGTTTTCTTCTTTCAGGCTTTCAATTAAAGGTTTTATTTTCTCTGGAATGGCTTGCTGAACCTTTTCCCACTCATATTCAGGTATTTTAATGGTGCTTAGTGCCCAGGCATATTGCTGATTTGCGATATAAGGTTTTAATTCTCCACCTTCCAATACCGCTAATGCCACAGAAATCGTTTCCTGCTCTGTGAGTCGGGTAGGGATTCTTGTTTCTTCATCCCAGTCACCACTGGAATAAGTGTAGCCTTTATCTAGTTTAAGGGTATTTAAATCGGCCATACTTTTCTGTACTAAAGCTTTCCCTTCAGCATCAAAAGAAGCTTCAAGTAATTTTGACGGTATTTTGTCTTCTGCCGCACTCGAATATACACCATCAATAAGATTTCTTGCATCGTTTGGCATGGTAAATTGATTACTGGCTTTGCCCAGCAGCACTTTTGCGGATAACCATAATTGCCCAACATGTGGATAAACAGCTTGAGTTCCTGCATGGTCTGGTTTTAGCCAGTTTTCATTTGCATCTGCTATTGGCTCGGGAGAAAATATCATTAGCAGAGGTGTGCCTCGCTTATCTTTTACACCTTTTCCTGTCAGTCGATTGCCTTGTTTGTCACGTACATGGCGCTGTAGTCGCCCTGCTCTTTGAATAATTAAATCTACCGGCGCAAGATCGGTAATCATCAGATCAAAATCTAAATCCAATGACTGCTCTACCACTTGTGTAGCAATAAGCACCTGTCCTTTTCGTTGAGCAGGGCTTGAGCCACTATCAAATCGTTCTAATGTTTGTTTTTCTATGGTTTGACGATCGCCCATGGCAAAACGACTGTGAAACAAACTTAACTGTGATGAGCATATGCCCGCATCCAGTAAATCCTGGTAGCTTTGTCGTGCGGATTTCACCGTGTTACGAATCCAGCAAACACATTGCCCTGCATCAGAGGCTTTTTTTATTTTATCTATCACCGTTTGTTCGGTAGCTATGCGTTCAACTTTTACCGTTCTTTTAACTTCTTCTCTGGTATCAATGGCGGTTTCTGTTTCGTCGATGGCAGGGCTATGAGTGGCGAGTGGATACGCTTTTTCTTTTATTAATTTTGGCGGGTTTTCCCCCAAACCGTTATGAAATGCAGTAACTAATGATTCGCGCATGGTTTGCGGCAAGGTCGCTGATAATAAAATGACGCTTCCGCCTTGTCGGGCATGTGCTTCTAACAAAGCATTCAGTAATTTCTGCATATAGCCGTCATAAGCGTGTACTTCATCAACCAGTAGAACCTTTCGACCTAAACCTAGCAATCGTAAAGATTGATGTCTGGCGGGTAACACAGCAAGTAATGCCTGATCTAATGTGCCTACACCGACATCAGCCAACAAAGCTTTTTTACGACTATCGGCCAGCCAGGCATTACAATAAGCCGTGGCGCTTAATTCTTGTTCTTCTTCATTCTTTCCTGTTTGATAATCACTATCTTGTAGTGATTGCTCAGATAAGATCACTGATTTTCTGAAGTTTTCCGACAATTCCCTCGCACCATGTGCCAAAATTAACGACGGTCGTTTATCATTAGTCTGATAAAACTTGCTGTATACCCTACCTAAGCGTTGGTACATCGCATTGGCAGTCGCCATAGTTGGCAAAGCGACATACAAACCATCCGCTAAGCCCTTATCCATTAATCGATGCACCAATATTAAAGCGGCTTCTGTTTTACCTGCTCCGGTCACATCTTCTAAAATGAATAATTGAGGCTTAGCTAAAAATGGCTCTTTAGCGGCATATTTCTGTAATGGCGTGGCTTGCTCAATAAAAGGAAAAAGATTTTTAACACTGGTAAATGCACTTGTTTTTATCGCCGCAGGTAAGATTCCTATTGCTTTTTTTGCGTTAGGCAAGGCGACTCCCTGCCAATAATCTTTTAATTTTTTCGGCTGACTAACATAATTAAAATAGCTCTGGTTTGAACCTGTCCAGTCAGCTAATACAGCAATGCCCGCTAATTGCCAGGAGACCGCTCTTAATCGTTTTTTAAGCTCTTTGCTCAACAACGGGCGGAAGTCAAAATTAATTAATAACAGCTTGAATGAATCCTGAACAAATTCCAGAAGGGCCTGATTATCTTCTTGCTGAAAAAAATTATTAAATAATTTGATTTGTTTTTTGGGTGGCACACCATGATGTCCAGTGACAATTTCCATCCATGGCTCACAATATCTAAGCCATAAATTAGTTTCTTTAGCTGAAAATTCAGCATAAGGGAAATCATCGGACAGTATGGGCTGAACAACCTTAATCCAGGCCCAAAAACCTAAGCTATCATGCCGTTCATTATTACTATATGGCATTCTCAGATTTCTTTTCACCAAATCAGGCGATAAATCTTGTCTTAAACCCTGAAACGACCGAGAAAATTTGCCCAAATCATGCAATGCCAAACAAAATACAAAAAAGTCTCTCAACCATTCAGGAGACACCTGTAATTGCGTTGCCAGCTGTTTACATAAGGGCTTGTCTGGTGACAACAATAAGCTGCCCACCGCTGCTACATCCAGGCAATGGTATGGCAGGAGATGATAGGCTGCATTATCCTCTATATCAACTTTCGCCTTGCCCCAATATTTAAAATAATCCTTGTTTTCCATTTTATTCGTTTTATAACATCCTGAATTCGAATGATAAGTGCATAACTGCATTTACTTATTAATCAATAGGTTGTATAAAAAATAAGTTTTACTTAATTATATAACTCATTGTTTAGCCAGAAAATTCTCAATCGTTCTTGCCAACCCATTGAATGATTTAGAATTTTCTGGGTTATGCACTTATGACTCGAATCCAGCCATTTCTATATCAAGTTATTATCTTCAAACTCTTTTTGATGAGAGGGTTTTGCTCAAGTATACAGATACTTCACAATTCGTTGCCATAAACTATCGGTCTGGATTAGCCTGAAAACCTGGTAAGCTGCTCTTTTTCTGGTATGCAGATCGTTTTTTGTGGTTTAATTACGTCATGTTATCCAACCCCGAAAACAACATCTATAGTGTCAGCAGCCTCAATTCATCCGTAGCCAATCTA
>CAZYCY010000029.1:0-12271 GCA_964646145.1 uncultured Thiotrichaceae bacterium | reverse complement strand
CGGCAGTGGTGAATCAAAATCCAGCGTCAGCCTCGATGTTGCTGGCGATTGAAATGCAGCATTAATATTCATCACTCTGGTTTAACCGCAGCGGTAATTTTACCCTTAGCCTTGTGTCTGATCTATCTCAGGCAGTAAGGTATATGCCCTTGTAGTAGGTGGTTTCTGATATTAAGCGACTTGCGAGGTCGTAAACGTAATCGGCTGTGTAGCTGACACTAAACAGGCTGTCAGCATCGAATTGATGGTTGATGGTTGATGGTTGATGGTTGATGGTTGATGGTTGATGGTTGATGGTGTTTGCGCTGTGGTTGAAGTTGATAATACGACTATCGGGTTGGGTAATATTGGTTAGCTGCTGGTCACGATTATACACGTACAGGTTTGCGTCATGGAAAGACCTGCCCCGTGTTATTTTGATCTAGGTGATTAGCTTTCAATTTATTTCCCTGGGCGGAAAAAACCGCCGTAATAGCGGTTTGTTTTAATTAAACGCTTGCACAAAGACATACTTATAGTATGATAAGTCATGGAGATAAGATATACAAAGCAAGCGTCTAAATATCTGTTAAAGATGCAACCGAAAAAAGCTGAGGCGCTTAGAAAAAAGATTAAACGGATTGCTAGAGGTGATGCGTCTGGTTTAAATATTAAATTTTTTGCTAATGAGGGTGTGTATCGTTTACGGATGGGTCAGTTTCGCGCTATTTACGAGATACAAGATGAAAAGCTGATTTTGATCGTTATTAAGATTGGCGCTAGAGGAGACATATACAAATGAACGTGCAAATTATTGAAAAAGAGGGGGAACCTGAATACGCCGTTTTACCTTATAAACAATATCTGGCATTATTGGAGAGCTTGGAAGATAAGCAGGATATAACTGATGTCGCAGCCTACCGCACCAGCGGTGAAGCGACTTTTAGCGATGATGTGATTGCACAGTTGCTTGAAGGTGTTAACCCTATTTTAGTATTCAGGCGCGATAAAGGTATGACGCAAGACGTGCTGGCAAAGGCAATCGGTAAATCAAAAGTTTATATTGCAAAGCTCGAAGCGGGTGAGCGCAAAGGGTCTTTAAACGTGCTGGCAGATATTGCTAATGTGCTGGGTGTGGACATTGATATGTTGGTCGGTTGATCAACCGACCAACATTTATAGATGCAAATAACCTTAAACCATATATAAATCAAAGGATTGTTAGAGGTCATGCTGTCGAGTTTACCAGTGCTTGCGTTGTGGTTGAAGTTGATAATCTGACCATCGGGTCGGGTAATGCTGGTTAGTTGCTGGTCGCGATTATACAGGTACACGGTTTGTGGTGCGGTGATGTCTGTTAGTGCTGGTGGGATGTACCGAGTTGCCTGTAGATATCTGCTTTTGACAAAAAAAAATTAGACATTGTAAAATCGGATTGACCCCCAATCTGACCCCCAATATCTTATTTTCAATCTCTTTAGTGAACTATAATAGTAATCGAAGACACGGTAGTTTAGTGAAAGAACTAAAAATAAGAACGCCGTATCAAGCAATAGAAAAATGGTTCGAATTAGAACCCTCTTTATTCAAGATTACACCTGATGAGTTCTGCTCAAAAATGATGAACGGGATGGTACAACGTGGTGAAACCTGACACCTACTCTCTAATACTCAATGCAAATGCTGTCTTATAGTTCTTTCTTTTCTTTGTTAATATACCAGCCCACATAGCAATAGATTGACCTTGATTGGCGACACTGGCTGTAAAATTATAAGAGTTACCGTAACCTGAGCCAACTTCCCAGTATCCCCAGCCTTCATCTAATCTAATACGCGCTGTTTTGCCACTGGTAAATTTAATTTCCAATGTACGGAAGTGTGGCATATGCTGCCTTGAATACGTCCCTACTTCGGCGGCAAGCCCAACATAATCGAAAGCCTCCTCAATTGCTCTCTCACGATCCTTCTGATTCAACCAATCATCCCAAACAGTGCGACAGTTTGAACGGTGATCAGAACGGTTCTCTTCTATTTTGATTTTTGCTTTTACTCTTCCATAACTATTCGGGTAACGTGTATCCAATTCTTTCAAAACTTGAAGTAATAACGCAATACCCAGCGGGGTTTTAAGATAACGATCTGTATACTGTATCGTTGCTATTTCTTCTGTCTCAAACAGCTTTGCAAAGCCTTTATGCTTAGACAGCAGTAGATCCCAGAAACGCTCGCCAAATTCACCACCCTTACCATGAAGTTCATCATCAATATCAAGCTCGACATCTCCGGTAGCAGCAATAACCGTCACTTCAGAAAGACTTACCTCATCAATATCTATTACATTATTTAAGGCATAAGCCACAACCAATGGCGTTTCATCCACTCGACCCCAATCAGGCCCTGCCTCAATAACACTTTCATCTTCACATGCCCATCGCGTTATACCACCTGCGATGATTTCGGCAACTAAAACACTTCTTGAAGAAGAATCTTTATCAGACACGGTGGCTACAAATACATCCAGGCCATTCATCATTGTTGCTAAATGACTTCTGATCTCATCACTTAATTTTAAATACGTATCTTTAAAAATCACTAGTTCGACAGACAACTCACGTGCACGCCACTGCATTATTCTCTGACGAAGCTCGCCCCAGGCAGTATCCCAATTCGCTGCATTGCCGCCTAAATAAATACGGACAGATTTTGCGACCACCTTTTGCAACGAGCGATCTAGCGCCTGATACAAAGGAATCGCTTCCATAGTCGAAGTCGGCCCCAATATTCTCATCTCAGACGGCAGCTCTAATAAATTAGGGAATGCTTTGGTTAACCACTCTAGCGCCGTAATACGGTTTAAAAGACCTGCTTGATGCTGTGTATCATAAGTAAGTAAACAGTGATGGCACGCCTTATCGCATTGCACAGCACATTCGAGCCCTTGATACATTTTATTTGCTATCTGAATGATACGTTGACCAATCGAAGAGGCATACCCTGCGCCACCATCTGCTTTATCATAGACAAGAATAGACCAGGTTCGGCCACCGGTTATCTCCTTATGACTTATTGAGTATCCAAGTTCATCATCATTAATACCGAAAACAGCTGCCGCCGCGCTTCGTATAGAGACCGCCAATGTTGTTGCTACGATTTTGTCATCTAAATAACATTTAGTTTCCAGGTTCTTGAGCTGAAGTTCAAAGACATCCGTCGTATCATGATGAACCAGATGAACACAGGGCTTCACTTTCCAACTATCTTGACTACCGCTACACTCCCTTGAACCATCTACAGTGCCACCGCGTAATCGCTTATGTGGCTTCTTAAACACCTCAGGGAGCTCACCACCATGTGGCATATCAGCTGCGCGTCCACACTCCAAACAAATGGCATAACCACTACCTGACACTCCACTATTAGAAAATAACACTTTACCTGAGACCGTAGTCCTAAACCGTCCTAGCTGTTCTTGCACTAGCGGAATCCAGTCACCATCCGCTGTTATTTCTGGGGGCAAAACGGGTAAATAATGAGGTCGTGTAATATCATTATGCGTTTGCCAGCCTATATCCACGGAAAAACCATTCGGCTGCAAACACTCATGAATATTTTCTGCTTTAACTTCACGTCCACAATGATCGCAGTGAGCAGCTAATTCTCTATTTTTCGCCAGCCCTGATGTACCACATTGTTGGCACAACCATGAATGGAAAAATCCTTGAGGCTCTTTAACTTGTTTTTCATTCATCGGCTTCTGCCAACTAAGACTGATACCTTCCGAATGGTAAACAACGCCATCAATGACAATATCAGCGCCGGGAGCATATTCACGTATAGCTGTCGCTCTAGAACGTGATGGGAAATTACGTGATTGCTGACGATTATCTTCACGGTGTTTTAGATAGCCATTTTGTTTTTCCCAGTCCCGCTGCTTTTCTTCTTTACTTAATTGCTCAGCTGTTATTGTATTTAAACTAACAATACCATTAGGAAAACCATACCCTGGTAAGAAACCTTGATTGGCTAACTCTCCCAGTAAGTACTCGGCCTTAAGTCGATGCATACCGATCTCAACGGCTTTAATTGCTCTACTTGTATCTACGTTTGATTTTGTTTCTTGTAATGAGATTAATTGATACTCATAGGCTTCATAATCTAACTGCCATTTCTTCGCCACTCTCACTAAATGATTCGCTGTTTCTCTAAATAGTTGAATCGCTGAGCGGCCTTCTAATATGCTCTGTCTTACCAACCGTATTAAAGCTGGTTCTAAACGTTGTCTACTCTCGCTGTATTCACACCATTTTTGCATCTGTAAACACGGCGCGTCGTTCTTGTCTTCCGCTAGAAAAAACCATTCACAATTGAGACGCAAAATATTGACGTCTTGCCCAACCACTAGTTCCTTAAGAAATTCTCCAAGTAGTAAAGAATTAACATGGCGCTGTGTAATTGCCGCACTTTGCAACGAAACATAAGGTAATGGAATAGATGAATCAAATGGCCAGCGTGTGTTGTTCATCACCTGATGGCCATGCGGGTTATCTTTACATAGGGTGTAACTAACAGAACGTGTTTCTGCTCTTCGGCCCGCTCTACCTGCCCGTTGTAAGTAATTAGCTGGATTTGGCGGCACATTATTCATTGCCACGACTGTAATACCACCGATATCCACACCCATTTCCATCGTTGTTGAACAACTTAAAATATTGATATTGCCTTCTTTAAATGATTTTTCTAATTGACGTAATTTACTGGCCGATTGTTGTGCTGAATGTTCAGCAACCGCATAATAACGGCTATTATCGATGACACGATCATGTACACCACTCCAGATACCCTTATCCCGCAGATCCAGTACTTGTTCATTTTCACCTAACCACTTTCGACTGCTATCTTGCCCACCAAACGCATCTGTATAAATAGGCACTTCAATTTTTTCACATACATTATTCGTATGCTTGTTCTTTGGTGGAAGAAATGGGGTTAAACCTTTTAATGTTGTATCAAGAACACGGCGTGTAATAGGACAAACCCAGCCGCTTTCCATTAACCGAAAAGCAACGTGAGTGCGTAAGTCCATCGTATAACGACCTTCTTCTACCGGCCGCAAAATTCCCGCTTTGTCTTTTAAGTCATCCCACGCTTCTTGCAGAACAGACCCAATAGTATCTTTACCTATCACCGTTGACGGATCTGGTCCGTATGCTTCCCTTATCATTCGTACAAACCGATTAAAATCTTGTGTTCCTCTCATCCCTGGCCACAAAGCAACACCTCGTATAGACTCCTTTTGAGTTGGCGCTGCCATTTGACGAAAAGGAAATCTCGTACCAATCCAACGTCGCCAATAAGTTTCATGACTTACCGCTTGATTGGCCCTCACATGCCAATCTAAAAGCAACTTCAGGAAATCTAACCAATCAGACAACTGAAACCCTATAGAGCCAGCCGATGCTGGCACACGAGTAATTTTTTCCAGGTTCGGATAAAAAACTTGTACAAGACCCAATGACTCCAAACTATTCTGACGCTTTGGTCTTCTTAAAAACTCTCTTGCGAGCAACAGCTCAGCAAGGTTTCTAGCGCCACTGTCACCACTAAAATCAGACATATCCAATTCACGGTAATGCTCTGCAATCCATTTAGACAACTGTTTAGAATTAGTGGCTAATTTTGTGGTCATCTCAACCCAAGTGACAGCGGATGTCTTACCCTTTTCTTCAAGTTCAGCTAGACATTTATCCCTACTGCTTTCCATAATCCCACGGATTTTCGAATTAAATGACGCGTTCTCTAGTTGCTCTTCTATCTCTTTTAATTCCTTTCTTACAGAATCCATTACTTCGGTATCAGCGCCAGCATTATCTGCAAGTAAGGTGTGATAAACCTGCGATCGAAGGAATGTCCTCTCCGCATCTAACTGTAAATTAGCCGCAATTCTTGCCGTTCCCTGACGACTGTCAGTAAACGTAATCATTCGTCGACCATCCCAAGGGTGTTCAAATTTATCAACCTTAGGTGGGCTAAATTCAAGTAGTGTCGGTAATGTTGTGGTTAAGTGAAATGGCGCCCCCAGAATTTTTCGCATAAACAACGTACTGCGCTTACGCTCTTTTGTTTCACACGTGGGGCAACGAACACCTTCTTCTGGCGATGCTAAATACATATTTACTGGGAAACTAGTATTGCTGAGTGGAACGCGTTTACCGTCGCTATCTAATGCCTCCTCTCTAGTTAATTCTGAAGCGTTAGCAGCAATGACAACTTGATCATTAAATGCTGTATCAGCGTTTATGCTTATATCACTATCATCGTCATCCAAGGGATCTAATTCACGTGCAAATTCGTCGATTTCATCAGGTTCAGAAGCTGCCAGAATAAAGCCATCCTTATTTTCTCTTCCTAACAAATGTGTTGTATTACATTCATTACAACTAACCGTATCTAATACGGGTGCGCCACATTCACATTTTTCTCTACGCGTGAAATATACCTCACCAAAACCCCATTGAGGTTCGTCAAGTAATTCTGATTTATGCGCACAGTTTTTATTTACGCACGCCCAAATGCCACCAACAGTACGGCTAAATATATGTGCTCGTAGTGGCAAGAAAGGATCCTCATTACCATCTTCCATTGGCCGTGTAACACCCGAGCATAAATCCAGAATCTGAAATGCACGTTTTATTTTTTCAGATTCATCAATATCATCCTTAAATAAAAAATAGGTTATCTCAGATAATGTCTTAACCGGTTTAGGTAGATTTCTATCTGACAAGAATGAGCGTAACCGCCTCAAATCCTCTCGACCACAAAGTGCCAGATATCGTTTTTCTGAATCGATCTTATCCGCATCTATCTTTTTAATGTCTGACAATCTCATCATTTTAGATGTTGACTGCTGTTCAGGTAATTCAGGAATATACCTATCCCCACCGATAACGACAACTCGATCTGTCGATATGCCTGCCATTTGAGCTAAAAATTCTTGTAATTTAATGGTTGCATCAGCATCGCCAATGGTGGCGGATGTCGCTACTAACCTGACATCTTCAGGCGTGACATTAAACGAGTGCATTACACGCCTTAATAGCAAAGCCAATTCAGACGCTTGCGAACCTAAATACGTATGCGCCTCATCCAGGATAATCCAACGCAACTTCCCTTGTGATTTTTCGAGTATAGGCTGATCTTGAACACGGACCAGCATATACTCCAGCATTGTCGCATTAGTCACTAATATTGGTGGAGGTGAATCACGCAACTCTCTGCGAGATTCAACTGCATTTAGCTTTTTTTCAATATTTCGCGCAGGACGTTCTGGTGTAATGCCGTTATATAGGCAATAACGCACACCCCCACCAAAAGCATCTGTCCACGCATTTAATCTATCTTTCTGGCTATTAATAAGCGCATTCAATGGATACAAGAACAGCGCCCTTACACCCTCTAAAGGCTGATTGCCTGACTCAATGTACTCATGCACAAGATCATTCAGCACGGGTACAAGAAAACATTCTGTTTTTCCTGAGCCTGTACCTGATGTCACAACCACTGATCGCTTCGGCTCTTCTAATAACACCTGCCATGATTGAAGTTGATGCGTATAAGGGTAACGCTCCTTCGGAAATTGGTATTCATCCATATATTCCTTTGGCGGACTATTAAGCGCATCGACTAAATCATTCTCTAATAACTTACCAGCAAGGTCTTCCATACGCTTAGTCGAACTTTTCCATGGGAATGTTGCTTCAAAAACGGGATCAGCAAGCAAGCTCTCCTTCGTTCCTATTCGATGAGAAAGATGTTGCGTAACATGTCGTCGCAAAGGGTCATTAGCAATATGAAGACCGCTGACGCTGGCTCTTACGCCACGATCACTTATCTGTTGAAAAAGTAATTGAAAGTAATTATTCATTCATCCGTCTCATTAATACTTTCAGTAAATAGAAGATCTTTAGCATAAAGATAAAGCACAGTTAAAGAAAAGGCTTCTTTATACCAATGTTCATCAAACTGGCGAATTTGTTGTAACTCAAAAAGATCAGTATTACTGATTTTCGGAAATTCGTCTGATGGCAAAGAACAGACCATCATTGCGATTGCAACAGGGGCATGTAAAACAGAGCGCATATAATGTGCCTGCTGAGTAAACAGAGGACTGACTAAATCAGGAGAACCTTTAGACATCTGCTCACATAGCTCTCCATGAAATTCGGGCCACTGCACATCAGCATCATGCCCACCTCTAAGTTCATTAGAAGCAGCTGTCAATACCTTCTCAATGATTCCGGGAACAGCGAGTAACTTTGCTTCATCAAGCTTTACAACACTTTTACCAAGCACCAACTCTGTTAAAACAAGCGTCATATTTTTCAATAAATCATCTGCTTCAATTATGTACTTTAGTTTTTCTTGAATGCTCTGCTCTACAAGCATGTCAATCATACTTTCTGGTGCAGATGACTTAATAAAATCACTTAATGCAGCAAGTGCTATAAACCAAGCATTCAAAGGAACCAGTTCCCACACAAAAGGCAGTTCATTCGCTAAATCTATTATATGTTGGTAGCTTTTTTCGTCTGCAGTGATAAGCAGCATAGCCATTGCACGAGGGTCTCGAGCAAAACAGTCCCATAAGTCCATTGTTGTTGCTGGAAGGTGTTTAAAAGCATCTAATGTTTCAAAAACGAAGGACCAGTCTTTATGGTCGTATTGCCCCACCATTTTAGTGATACAAGCACTAATTTGCTCACTACGTTTTTCAGCATCGGCAATAGCAATGGCATCGCGTAACCTACCATTTTCACTTGGGGCATAATCTGGCATCCCTAAAATAGTTGGACGAACCGAACTTACCTGTCCTTTCATAGGCATAACCAGCCACGATCCAGGAGAGAGGTTTTGTGGGAGAATCCAATTACCCGTAGGCACACCTTCAGTAAGACAAGGAGTCAATTCACGACCATGCTCTATAGGATTAAGCAGTGAATGTGCTTCAAGTCTTAAATTTTCAACAACCGATTGATCAATCGTCCCACGATATCTCGATGAGTTCAAAGCGATGATGTCTTCTTCTACATCAAGTTGATGTGTATAACGCGCTAACTGAAGTCGCCCATAGGTTCCTTTACCACGTAAAGTAAGCTCCAAGCGACAATCCAAATCTTCGCTCATCGAAAAAAGCTGTAAGAAACGTTCTCGCAGTTGAATTAACGGAACCTCAGATATCTGTCCAATTTTAGGCAGTCTAAAATGATCTGAAAGTGTTCTTAACTCACGAGCTCTTAAATCATTCGCCTTAATATCTATATCTAGAGAAAAAACTTCAGCGCCATCACTATGATTGTATCCAACTGCATGAAATCCAGCTAATTCATGTACTGAAATCAGGTGTTTATCCTCAAGCGAAAAACCATCGGCATCTCTAAATTGAGCGCCAGCCACAGGGACTGGCAGCAGTAACTCCAGCGGTTTCGATGAATTTGGCCACTGAATTTGTAATGAGAAAGCAGTACGTTTGTGATCCGACCTCATCAATGTAAGCCTTACTTCCTCCTCCTGCTCTGCTGAAACAGAAATATTTATGCCCTCTGTAACGGTGGCAAATCGCACACCTGGAAGATTTGTCACGATAATTTCACCGCTACTAGAGTCAGCTCCCGGGCGTAACTTAATTTGAGTTTCCTTTGCCAAGACAGCAACACGTGAGTGAAAAAGAACTTCATTCCCATCCATTACTTTTATGTAAACAATGCCTTGCATAGCTGGCGACCATGGCAACCATTCCCCTCCCGAGCCTGCTGGTCGCCATAAAACCGTTGGGGTAGTTGCAGTGTCATATGTATTATGACTATTAAGCAAAACAGGTCTTGGTGCGCCTAAAAATACTTGTCGAACATTCGCATCTTTATAAAGCCTTATTCCTTTCAATTCATATCGAATAATTTCCACTCTTGGCTGACGTGTTCGTATGGTGAATTCACCTTCCTCACTACAAACCTTGAAAATTCCGTCACACTGATAAATTGTCCGCCCTACGTCTTGTATTTCTCCTAAATTATCGACTGAGCTTTCCTCTGACAACAACTCCATCCCAGTGGGCACCGAAACCGTAACGCTTTCTGCTGCTAGCGACATTCCTCCCTGCCCAAGATATTGCAAATGATTATCTTTCTCCACAAAAACCCAGGGTAACGTATCTTCCATTAAGCTTTCAGGTAAAGTTTTCATCTCACCCAATACTTCGCCGTAAGAAAAAAGACTGACGACGGCTTCACTCATCGCTTCAAGGCCACGCCAGCTAACACCTTCGTTTCTAACTTTGAAGTGATCATTATTGATACGTGAAAGAACGGCTAACCGCCTTTTAAATGGCTTAATAAGCCAAATTTCTAATTGATTTGGCCATTCAATATTTCCAAAAAATAGTGCCAATGAATCAGTAGATACTTTTCTTGGAATATCTAAAAAAGCTTGCAGTCTATACTTGCCATCAAATTCTGCATAAATGCATCGATTCAACGATATTGGCACACCCGTTTCACTATTCTTGGCGGCCTCAACCACTAATGCACGCAACAAAACCTGTGCAGGCTCATCATCCATCGACAAAGAAAAACTTTTACGCCATTCAGGATTGACCTTATCAAGGTGTGCGATAGGGTCATCATGTTCTGCAAGGGCATACTGCGATCGCAAGTTTAATACTGTCTCCAGTATTCCCCCTGCCACACGGTAAACTGTTTCACGGCGAAATGACTCGGGAAGGTCTTTTTGTAGTTCAGATGCAATTTGACTTGCAGGGATGCCACTAGCACGTACAGGCAGGTAGCGATTTAATAGATTCTTAAAAAATCGTTGTAGACCCGTGCCACTATCATTCAGCAGATTAAGAGGTAAACCTCCCTCAGCCGCTATGGAACCAATAAAAGCACGCCCCTGACCCATTGTAAATATTTCTCGGCCCCAATAAAGAAAACCTCTCTCAAGTGCAGGATAGAGCAAGTACTGTGGACTTGTTTGAAGTGATGATATAGCTTCATCATCTAGCCCAATGGCCTTGAAAATTGGTGCCCAAGCCCAGGGGCCGCCACGATACTCACGGCGCCACCATTCCGCAGCAAACAACACAAACAATGCATCAAACTTACGATTACTGCGAAATATATTATGCCCGCGCAACAGTGCTACAAGCTTTAACTGTGCTTCTATACGGCGATATTCTTCTTCGTTTGTTATGTAGGCATATAGTGGACGACCATCAGGACGTTGCAGCCCTCTTTGAGATAAGAAAGTAGACAACCATTTATCAAGTCCCTTTTTCTTATCAGGCGGCAACAACGAGTCAGGCAGTATCTCTGTTTTTTCTTCTTGGTTTTGTGCAATATCCATATCTGACGCCACAATCTTAGCAGGCACAGAGGGGACATCAACACTCACATACTGCTTAGTCCAATCAGCTATAGCCTCCAATACTGATGGATCATAATCTGGTAAATTGAAACGTGGCCACTTATGAGTATTCTCATATTCAGTTACATCATACTTTTCCTGCAGAATTTCCTGTAAATTGAAACCCCTTTCATTTTTTCTATTTATCGCTATGACTACTTGGAAGTCATCATTCGGACCCATTAAGGTGATCGTAAATAAGGGCATTTCATCATCGGGTAAAAAAGCGATAACGCCATTAATATTTCCTAATGATTTTGCCCGTAACCCTTTGCTTACTGCCCAATCCAACAACAATTTCAATGTCCATTGCTGATCCAATATATGCTCCCCTATGTATAAATTTTATAGCCCTTTTTTAATAAATAATTCACATACAACTATCCTGACACAGGGGGTTATGAACCCACTATACATTAATTATTAAAAGTATTTTCATAACCTGATTGATTTAAGTCGGTCAGCCTGTAAACAATTAACAAAAATCACTCTAATAAAAAAGATCTTCAAGATGTAGCCCAAATTTAATCTAATAAGGCAAACAAGTTAAGTAATAATGCATATCTTGTCGTTTTCATTGGCATATGCCCTATTGATTTCACGCACCTTATCTAACTTATCAGTACATGTAGTGAGCTGTACCATCATTACATGTGAATTATGTAATGCCGTTATCTTTGCATGACGATGATGTACTTTCATCTTCTTGAAGATATCATTGTAAGTATCATGAAAGGCTCGACGCTGTTGCTTGTGTTGATATGGTTCTTCGTAGATCTGTGTGAACGCTCACGGTGCCATATCCAGACCGCCGCAATAGAAAAGTATACTATTT
>CAZYCY010000028.1:0-12380 GCA_964646145.1 uncultured Thiotrichaceae bacterium | reverse complement strand
GTAAACGCCACATCCGTGTGGCACTACTCATAAATCGTGCTTCTATTTTTAGAGACGTGCTAAACAATATCAAATCTGAAATGGTTGACTTCGAGACTGAGAGACCATTATTAACCCGGCGACCAAATAGCTTGTGTTCAGCCGTTGTCCGTAAGGTTAATAAATAATAGAAGATATTTTCACAAAGGATGTAAAGAAAGGAAAGCTAAGAAAATCTATTATTATATTTGTAACTCATGCTAGTGTAGTGTATTGAATACACTACACTAGTACGAGCTACGCACTAAAATTTAAAAATGTTTTTTGCGCTCTTTGCGTCCTTTGCGGCAAAAACATTATGTTTATATCTATAAGCCCTAAATATAGTAATCAACCATAGCGCTCGATATTATTGACTGGTTTATTACAACTTTATCAGGACTTGTAATGTTGCTATCGTCGGTGACGCTGTTACCGATGTTGGCTTGTCCATTTGCTGTATTTTCCTCACGTTGCTCAGCGAATGACTGGTGTGAAATGTCTGTATCTGCCAGATTCATACCGTTACTATCTAGCATCTCACGTAATCTAGGCAATGACATTTCCATGGCTTCCCTGACAACCGCATGGCGACTATTTAGTGCCACATTAATTAGCTCATCTTTCATATCTATACGCACTTCTATTGGACCAAGATGTGCAGGATTCAAGCGTATTTCAGCACTGTTAATATTCTGGCTGGTCATCCATACAATTTGTTTTGCCATTCCCTGCGCCCAGGCAGGTTGCCCGAAACGTTCCCCGATACTCAACTGCGGCATTGTTATCATACTGCTCGAGTTAACGGTGCCTGATGATATATTCAATAATGCAGACAATGAACTACTGCTGTTTTCTGCCGCCAGGCTGCTGGACTGTTGCAACAGTGCTGATTGATTATCAATCATTGATAATGTTTGTTGTGTTGTCATCGCTGGTAGCTGCCCAGCTAATAATGAGCCTGATATTGAGTTTTTCTGGTTAGACAATGCAGTGCTATCGTAATTGAGAAGCGAAGATTCAGTATGACGGGTAACAAGTCCGTCCGTTGTAACACTTGTGCTAATTTGTGTGGCTTGAGCTTGACCTTGTGCTTTTTCTTCTACTTGCATTAGCTTATGTGATAAAGATGATAACAAACCAGCATCAGAAGCGAGCTTTATACCTGCTTCATTTATTTTGTTATCTAATACCAGTGATTGTTCACCAGTCACAGCATAAAAAATAGCATTTTCCTTATTTGTATTTTGTGTAAAAACGGGCAAATTCAAGCTGGGCAATAATTCTGAGCGGTCATCTTCTGCCGTATTTTCTGCTAATTTTCCTGTTGTAGGAAAAACATTGCCATCTGCTGATTCACCATTCTCATCAGTAAGTTTTTCTAACGATGATAAAAAAGAGTCTTCACTAACCGTTGAATCTTCAGTGGTTTTACTATCCAGCCTTTCTGTACCAGGCTTTGTTATTGATGTCTGAGCTGTTGCTACGGAATTTACCGGTTCGGTTTTTGCAAGATTAATAGTAGTAGTCATGTCTGCCCTGCTTTTTGTCGTTTATTACTAAAGATACGAAAGCAAGGTACATGCCAACTCCATAGTTTCTATGATTCTGTATTCTTGAGTTAAACCCTAATCCTTTTGTTTTCTATGATGATGGTTATGAAGGGCATCTCTTTATTATGGAGGTGAAGATTGAGATTCAAAATATGCCAGATTAAGGCGCACGTTATTATCAACATGGGCACGTGAGTGGGCTATTGCGAAGATTTGCAACGAAAATATGGCATATTTTGGACTCAAGATTCATCTTCACAAATTAATAGAGGTGCCCTGTAGTAAGCTCTCTATTCTCGGACAAACTCATGGCCTCACAAACTGTTAAAACCATGTTAAGGTCTATCTTCTAATTCTCTTTGTTCGCGCTGTTCTGCTATTTTATTTTCAACTTGTTGCCTGTTTTCAACCACTTTATTGATCATTTTACTTTTGTTTCGTTTATCCATCCATTTTTTCTGACTTAACTGTGTATTCTGTTTTCCATTTTCTACCTGTTCTTGCTGTTGCAAAATAGCATTGTCCAGTCGCTGTAGAAAAAGTCTGTAGTCCTGCATTTGAACCGCAGACAAGCCTGACTTTCCTGCTGTTTTAAACGCATTTAAATATTGATCACGGTAGTTAGTTAATTCGTTAAGCTGATTTTTTTGTTTCTGTAGTTCACGTAAAACGCTGCCATGTACTTTCGCCGCACTGCGTTCACTGAGGTTTGCCAGGTTAGCAATAGGTTTTAATGTTTTAGAATTTTGCATAGCAACAACTCACCGCCTGAATTAAATGAGAACATGGGAAAACAATTAAGAATGGAGAATGATGAATAAAAAACAACCCAAACTTGTCATAATTCTCAATTAACCATTCATTATTCATTACTCCATCCTTTGGTTCGTAAACAGCAGATCCACATCCATGTGCCACTACTCATTATACGTTCTATAAGTTTTGTTATGCACGGGCTTAATGTCATCTATCATCCGTTCGCTGTTTTCTTTTTCAAGTTGTTGCAGTTTTTTCTTTAAAGATTGCAAGTATTCGTGATTTTCCTGCCATAGAATTTTGGCATTTTCATAATTTTCCTGACTAATATCTGCTTTATATTGTCTGGTTTCAAGTACGGAATCAAGATATTCCACCAATAACCGGCATTCGCGTATTTGCATCAATGACAAGCCTGAATCTTTTGCAGATTGCAAACCGTTAAGTGATTCTTCTTTGTAGTTTAAGCAGCATTCAAGTTGTGACTGTTGACGTTTTGCTAATTGTTCAAAACTGTACATGTCATTACTTGATCTTCGCTCAATGCGTTTTGCCTGGTTAACCAGACTACGCATGCGTTTTAAATCTTGCGTTAACATACCCATCAGGAGGACTCGGCAAGCATACGTAATAGTTCTTTAACACTGTCATTATAGGAAAAAGCTTCACTGGAATCTTGTTGCAAAAAGCGCATGAAAATACTGTTGAAGTCAATGGCTTCATCAATCGCCGAATCACTGCCATACTGATAAGCGCCAACACTAATCAGGTCCTGGTTTCTTTGGTAGATTGAGTATATCCGTTTAAATCGTATGGCTGCATTTTTGTGTTCTTTGCTGACAACATCGCTCATCACACGGCTAACAGAAGATTCAATATCAATCGCTGGAAAATGACCTGATTCGGCGATGCTTCGAGATAACATGATGTGTCCGTCAAGCACTGCGCGCGCAGCATCGACAATAGGATCATTGCTATCATCGCCTTCTGCGAGTACGGTATAAAAGGCAGTGATTGAACCACCATTTTCTCCATTATTTCCCGCCCTTTCAACTAATTGAGGAAGCTTGGCAAAAACTGATGGCGGATAACCTTTAGTTGCAGGCGGTTCGCCAATGGCCAGGGCTATTTCTCGTTGCGCCTGGGCAAAACGGGTTAAGGAATCCATTAGTAATAACACATTGAGTCCTTTATCACGAAAGTATTCTGCAACAGTGGTGGCTAACCAGGCACCATGCATTCTCATCAATGGTGGGCTGTCTGCCGGGCTGGCGACAACCACTGCACGCTGCATGCCCTGCTCGCCCAAAATGTTATCAACAAAATCCTTGACCTCTCGACCACGTTCACCAATTAAACCAACTACCACCACATCTGCTTTTGTAAAACGGGTCATCATGCCAAGCAGGACACTTTTACCGACTCCACTACCAGCAAATAACCCCATACGCTGACCACGACCAACGGTTAATAATGAATTGATTGCCGTCACACCGACATCCAATGGTTCTTTTATTGCCCATCGCGCCAATGGGTTACTGCGTTTTCCTGCCAACGGTAAGCTTTTATGGCAAGTAATCGGCCCTTTGCCATCGAGTGGATTACCGGCTGAATCAATCACTCTGCCAAGCAGATCGTCACCTACTTTTGCTTTGTACAGACCATTCCCTGGAATGACACGTGCTTCTGGCATCAGCCCCGTTATTTCACCTGTTGGCATCAGGTAAAGTCGCTCCCCTGAAAAACCAACCACTTCTGCCTCCATTTCGCCATCAACAGATTCAACCAGGCAGCGTGCGCCTACTGCGGCATGACAGCCTATGGTTTCCAAAGTTAATCCTACCATTCTGTCTAGCTTACCTTCTACAACCAGAGACACATTCTGCCGTGCACGCAATTTATATTTTTGCAAAATTTCACACCATATCGAACTTCGATGGTATTTCGGGTGCGCTCTGGATTGTTGCTCAGATTGATTCTCGAATATCACTTTGATGTATCCTGACCACGTTCACCACCGAGGACAGATGCGATAACCGCATTGAGTCGTGTTTCTACAGTGGCATCAATGCGTGATGATTGGGTAAATACACGACAACCACCCCGCGTTAAAAATGGATCAGCATTAATTTTCCAACCTGCATCACTATCTGGGGTCATTAATGTTTGCTGGATGAATTTTGCATCATCAGGATGTAATTCAAGCGTTACCTCTGCCGATGTCGATGGCAGTAAACTTATTGCCTGCTTGATGACTGCGACAATCTCATCCGGTGAGGTTTTTAATTCACGCCTGACCAACTGTTTGACTACAGACATACTTAATTGCACCATTTCATCAACCAGTTGTTCATCAAAACCAGGTAATGGCATGCCTAATGTTGTCATTATTGACTGTAAATATTCTAGCTGAGTATTGATCTCTTTCTGTCCTTGCGATAGCCCTTCCATATAACCTTTTGCATAACTTTTTTCATAAGCATGCTGGCGTATTTTTTGCTGCTGGCTACGATGGTTTATTATTTCCGGGTCGGTTAGCTTGTAGTCAAAAACAGATTCTTCAGAAGCATTAAAGTCTGGTGCTTTCCAGGGTTTACAATCTTTAGATGTTTTATAATTTATTAATTTAGACATACTCATCATCTGACCCTTTACCACCTAGTGATATCTCACCTGCCTCAGCAAGGCGTTGTGCAACAGACAGTACTTCTTTCTGTGCTGTTTCTACATCTTTTAATCTTACCGGGCCTTTGGCTTCAAGATCTTCACGCATCATATCCGCTGCGCGAGAAGACATATTGCTGAAGATTTTTTCTTTCATGGCATCATCCGCACCTTTTAATGCGACAATTAATTGCTCTGACTGTACGTCACGTAAAATCGCCTGAATACCACGACTGTCTATTTCAAGCAAGTTTTCGAAGACAAACATTTGATCCTGGATTTCCTGAGCCAGTTCTTCATCATGCTCCGTTATCGCTTCAGTAATGGCTGTTTCTGAGGCACCATCCATAAAATTTAGTATGTCAGCAGCAACCTTTACGCCACCAACCCCGGAATTTTGCATACTGCCACTACCTGAAAATTGTTTTTCAAGAACTTCATTTAATTCTTGCAAAGCCACCGGTGGCACACCATCCAATGTAGCGATGCGCATTAATACGTCAGAACGTGCTCGTTCGGGTAAATATTGTAATATTTCAGCGGCATGGCCACTATCCAAATAGGAAAGTACAATAGCAATAATTTGCGGGTGTTCGTTTTTAACTACATCGGCCACGGCTCGTGGATCCATCCATTTTAAAGAGTCAAGCCCCTTTGAACTTTTACTGGTAAGGATGCGATCAATCACACCGCTTGCTTTATCCTCACCCAGCGCATTGATTAACATTTTTCTTATGTATTCATCAGAATCAACACCGACACCAGATTGCAGGTTTGCTGTATGCACAAAAGCATCTATAACCGATTCAACTTTTTTGTTTGGCACATTAGTTAATGTTGCCATTGCGCTGCCAATGTTTTGCACATCAGTGGGAGACATGTGTTTTAATACTTCTGCTGCATTCTGCTCTCCAAGACTCATCATAAAAATAGCGGCTCGCTCAGCGCCGGATATATTTTTAATATCACCGTCTTGCTCAGCATTATTATCCATCAGCAGACACCCATGAATTCAACACAGATGCAGCACGTTTGGGGTCTTCTTTTACCATCGTGCTTGCTACATCTTTTATTTGTTGTGCATCGCTTGGGCTTTGATTGGTTAATGTCAACCTGTCCTCACCCGCAGGTAAATGCTGCAACTGCTCACCTCCAGGAAGTGCAGGAGCTGGCGTGACCGAACTCTCAGGCTGAAGTGACAGATTTTTTAACATGGGACGCAGCACCCCAAAGGCGATAAACAAGACGACCAGACCACCAAGTAACTGTTTCGCCAGATTCCACACCCATGGCTGTTGCCACACAGGCGGCTCTTCCATGGGTTCTATTTGCTCTGGTAATTTAAACGCTGTGTTGACCACATTTATGGTGTCACCACGTGCTTCATTTAAGCCAACCGCTTCTCTGACCAGTGAAGTAATATACCGTATTTCATCTTCGCGCAATGGCTCTCTACTTACTGTGCCTCTTCGATTTACAGAGCTGCGGTAATCGACTACCACAGCAACCGAAATACGCTGCAGTCTTGCAGGTGACTGCCGAGTATGAATAATAGCCCGATCAATTTCAAAATTACGTACAGTGCGAGACGAAATATTGCCTGTTGCTGCTTGATTTGCAGTTTGAATATTATTAATATCGCCACCGGCTGGCGGCTGGTTGGTTAAGGCACCAGGAATACCCATTGCAGCTAGTTGATTAGCCGTTTGTTCAAATAGTTGTTCACTACGAACGGCTCTGGTATCAGGTAAAAAGCTTTCTTTGGTTTGTTCCAGTGTGGTAAAATCAACCTCAGCGACAACCTGTGCTCTAATGCCTTCGGTACCAACAATCGGAGTGATAATATCAAGTATCCGTCGCACATAATTTTCTTCAAGTTTTCGGGTATAGTCAAACTGGTTGCTGCTCAGTAACATATTTGACTGACTGCCTTTACTACTAAGCAATCGACCTTTGCTATCAACCACGGTAACATCTGTGGCATCCATACCAGGCACACTAGATGCTACGATATTAACAATGCTAGCGGTTTGTACATCATCAATGACCCATCCAGGAAACAGTTTGATGACAACCGATGCTGAAGGTTTACTTCTTTTACGCGCGAATGCAGACTGTTTTGGAATGGCGAGATGAACACGAGCGTTTTCTACCATATTTAGCCTGGCAATTGTCTGTGAAAGCTCACCTTCAAGTGCGCGCTTATACCTGGCCTTTAATAAAAAGCTGTTACTGCCTAGACTCTCATTTCTATCTAAAACTTCAAAACCCACTTCATCGCCAATGGATAAGCCATCACCTGCAAGTCTTATTCTAGCCTGTTGCAATTGTCCAGCAGGAACTAAAACACCATTTCTAACCGAGTCCAGTTTGTATTGAATGCCCATGCCATCGAGTGACTGCGTAACGTTCGATAAATCCTTAGCGGAAAGGTTACCGTACAACATGCTGTAATTAGGTGTTTGCGACCACATAGCAACGGTTACACCCAGTGCCACACTGAGAGCCAGACCGGCCATTAAACCTAGTTGACGTAATCCAGGCAAAGAATTAAAACCCTGAGCCTGTGCTGTTACATTTTCTGCGGAGAGCAATGCCATTTATCTGACCCTTCAGTTCGTATTAGTGATTCATTGAGAATTAATTAATTTAAACTGGCATTCGCATCACTTCTCTATAGGCAGAAACCAGATTATTTCTTACCTGTTTCATTGCTTCAAACGATACACTAGATTTACGCACGGCAATCATAACCTCACTTAAATTCACATTGGGATCACCCAGGTCAAATGATGTCCTCAGACTCGATGCTTCCTTTTGTATTTGATTAACTTTATTAACCGAGTCCTTTAATAATTGTGCAAAATCAGCCTTGCCAACTTCTGCCGGCATTTGCGCTGGTATTCCATTTTTTGCCATTGCGGCCATGCTACGCATTTGTTGCAGTAATTGCGTGGTTGCTTGACTGATTTCGATATCACTCATGATTTGTTGCCTGCTTTTTAATTGATGGTTATGAATTATGATGGTTTCTGCTTATTTTCAGTTTTTACCTGGCAACTCGCTTTTTACAACCCTTTTATTAGCCACCATGGTTAGTAATGCGTCAGTCTCAATTAATTTTCAATTTCTTAACTGGCATTATCGGCATCGATGGCTAAAACTTATAATTGGTAGCTAAATCCTGCAAGTGATCGTGCATATGCATATAGAGTGCAAGGTATTGCTATACGGAGCAAAAGCTTGCGCTATATGTGTGCGAGCACTTGCAGGATTTAGCTGGTAATTCATAATTAATAAATTATGCCGGTAGTGCCACACCTGCATCACGCATTCTGGCTAGCTTGTAGCGTAAAGTGCGAGGACTAATGCCCAGCTTTTCAGCAACTTCTTTACGACTATTTTTGGTGTGTAATGCAGAAATAATGAGATCATGCTCTCGCGCTCTAAGGTCACCATTCAAGCCCGGGTTCTGGACCGGCTGTTCTGCGTCTGCTAGACCCACAACAACTTGGCTCTCAGCAATAAAACCACCAGCATTTTTAATTTTGTGTAATGCTTCTTCAAATTGAAGATCCTTTTCCTCAATGACATTCCCAGTTCTTAATATCAGAGCACGCTGTACCACATTATCAAGCTCACGAACATTTCCCGGCCAACTATGTGCTTTTAACATTCTCCTGGCTGAGTGTGAAAAAACGACTTTTTCTGTTTCACGTGCCGTTCCGCCAAAACGGGCATTTAATATTTTGTTTGCTAATGGCAAGATGTCATCGCTACGCTCACGCAAAGGTGGAATGCTTATTGGAAACACATTTAGGCGGTAAAATAAATCTTCTCTAAAATCACCCAATGCAACAACTTGACGAAAATCACGGTTAGTGGTTGCTATAATTCTTACATCCAATGGAATAACTTTACTGCTACCTAAACGTTCAACTTCACGTTCCTGTAACACGCGCAATAATTTAGCCTGTAGCGCCAAATCCATTTCAGTGATTTCATCAAGTAATAAAGTACCACCCTGTGCCTGTTCAAACTTACCTGCCTTTGATTTATAAGCACCGGTGTACGCGCCTTTCTCATAACCAAACAGTACAGATTCCAGCATATTTTCTGGTATAGCTGCGCAGTTAATGGCAATGAATGGTCCGTTTTCCCGTGATGAATTCTCATGAATAAAACGTGACACCACTTCTTTGCCAACGCCCGATTCACCAGTAATCATTACCGTTACTTCAGTGCTTGCCACCCTCCTTGCTATCTGTGATAACTGGACACTTTTTTCATCCACTGCGATTAAGCCGCTACTATCACACTCATTCTCAGACCTTATGAAGCGTGCAACCATTTCAATGAGTGTTTTGTATTCAAAAGGTTTAACCAGATAATCGACAGCACCATCATGCATCGCAGCGACGGCATTTTCGACAGTGCCATAGGCAGTCATTAAAATAACAGGCAGTTCAGGAAAACGCTTTTTGCAGTGCTTTAGTAACTCATGCCCAGTCATTGGCTGCATTTGCACATCGCTAAGTAATAAAACAATATCTTTATTACGCTGAAGAATTGTTAAAGCCTGATGTCCATCTTCCGCTACTTCAACACAGAAGTTTTCCATACTTAGTGTTTTACTTAATACATCCCGTAATGAGGGATCATCATCGACAATCAATATTGTTCCACAACCTGTCTGCTGCTCGAACTGACTCATAGTGTCACCTCTTGTTCATTTATAATACTGCTGCCAGTTGTGGCACCACTAAAAATATTTATTATCTTTGCCTCTGCATTATTTCCTGTATTGCTTAGACTTGTACGGCTTAGGTTACTAGACAACATACCCGTTGCTTCAGCAGATGGAAATTTGAGTATAAATTTGCTGCCTACACCCTGTTTTGAAAATATATTCATTTCACCACCATAGCGATTGACCGTTTCATTCACAATACTAAGACCCAAACCTGTGCCCGATGCACGAGTAGTAAAAAATGGTTCCAGCACTTTATCTTTTATTATCTCTGACATACCGCAGCCATTATCAGAAAAATTAATTTCAAACTGATTATCTGTATTTAAAAAAGCCTTAATTTCTATGACAGCCTGTTCCTGCTTATCTTTATAACTCTTATTGTTATGGCTGCAGGCTTCAATCGCATTATCAATAATATTTTGCAGCGCACTTTGTAAAACGTCTTTATTTGCCTTAACCTTTACTTTATGTAAGTTGCTGGCTATATGAAATTGAATCTGATCACGTTTGCTATTGTGCTCTCTATGCGGCTCTACTGCATTTTTAAGCTGAATCATGATATCACTGGCATTGATGTATTCTGACTCTGTCACATCGCCTCGGGCAAAGATCAGCATGTCATTGACCATTCGTTCCAGGTGGTGCAAACGCTCTTTAATTTTATCTGCAAAACGAATTCTGTCTTCTTCACTATTTATCGGGTGATTTATAGTTGATACGTATAACAATGCCGAAGAAAGCGGTGTACGAATCTGATGAGCAAGACTGGCGACCATTTCGCCAAGTGAGGTTAAGCGTTGTTGACGATTAATTTTTATTTGCATATTACGATGTTCAGTAATATCTGAGATTAAGATTATCTTTCCCTTATTGGCATTCGTGTCGTCAACACCCATGCTGTTCGTGTTTAAGGGACAGACGGACAGGTTTATCCAACGACCATCCTGCAAACGCAATTCATCCGCTTCAGCTTGTATTGACTGTCTGGCAACGTTTTGCCAGTTTTGACCTAAAAGATTGTTACCGCCTGGATTATTACCTAGCATCAAGCGCGCTACTGGGTTGGTCTGTGTTATACAATCATCATCGTCCAGAACCACAATGCCAGCAGGCAGAGCATCAAGCAATCCTTCCAAGCGAGTAGCAAGCACCTCTTTTTCAGCCAGTTGAATTAATCGCTCACTATGCGCCTGTTCAAGCTCTTTATTTAAACGGCTAACCTGAGATTCCAGAACACTGTACGAGGCTGCCAGTTTTTCTGAGAACTGATTAAATATTTCAAATGCATTTTCCAGTTGTTCGCTAGCTTCCAGCTGTTCATTTATTTTATTATATTGACTATTCATAAGGTCTTGCTCTGGTTCTATCTGTTAACGCTATTTGCTCGAATGCTATTACCTTGAGCAAATAACGTGCCTATTATTAAAATCTTAAATAGTTCAATGACTTAACTTTGCTGTTAATATAAGTGACAAACTTTCGTCGTATTATTTTGTGAGTTTGACAAGTTTATGGCGGAGACTTGCAGTAGCTGTATTATGTGATTATCCTGTTGCCATGCTTGAGCGTGAAACGGGATAAAATATTCTACCTAAATCCTGCAAGTGATCGTGCATATAGGTAACTTCTCAATAAGTCGGGGCAGGTTTGGCACAATAGTTTAAATCGCACCGCCTTCCTGGCTCCTTGCGAAATACCGTCCATCCCTGGACATAATTGATCGATTTTTCCCATAATCATTAAATCAGCTTGTGCTAGGAGCTTGTCCGAGAATGGAAATCGTAGCGAAAAATCGAGATTTTTAGTCCAGTTTTTCGAACATTTGAGGCGAATAGCACCGCTATTTAACGAAAATGTTCGGAAAAATGGGCAAAAATATCGGTTTTGCAGTAGGTTTTTCCATTCTCGGACAAGCTCCTAGTGTAGTGTTTCTATGTAGCGAGTATATAGCGACTAAAGTAAACATCAGCCACTGCCGATGAATCAAAAACAGGATAAAAGAATGTCTTTATATTCAATTGATAAACTGATTAGTGAAACACGCAGACTGGCGGCTGAATTTAAACGTACCACCGGCACGATGTTGCCAGTTTCTGGCGAAATAGCACGTTATGACGTAGCGCATCAGCTTGACCTCACGCTTAATAAGGAACATAACTGTGGCTATGATGCAATTGGCAATAATCAAAGGCAAGGTCTAAGAGTTTTAATAAAAAGCCGGGTAATCGGTGACATGGTTAAACCTGGGCATCGAATCGGGCAGTTAAAGCCAAATGGCAACTGGGATATTGTTATTCTGTCATTAATGAATAATGAATTTGAAGCTCTGGAAATGTACCAACTATCACATGATGATGTCACTGAGACCTTAGCCAATTTCAGCGAAAAACGCAGTAAACGTGGTGCTATTTCAGTAGCTAAATTTATAATAATTTCTGATTTGGTGTGGACAAGAGAACTTGGCGTGGAAAATTTTAACCATTATCGCTGTGAAACTGCATAAAACCGCTTGTCAGTCGGCAGCCTACACTGCCACACTTAGCCATTCTGTAAATATTCCAGATTAAGGTGCAAAGCACATGTACTTAGGACTCAGGATTAAATAAGATGCGGAACTTAACGCCGAATTTTTGTTT